>JAJRQS010000399.1 GCA_024280135.1 Bacteroidota bacterium
CCCAAGTACTACGGCAACATGTACCGCGCTATTCGGGATATATTAGAGAATTATTAAGCGACCAAAGGAGCAAATAAACGCGACCGAAGGAGCAAATAAACGCGACCAAAGGAGCAAATAAACGCGACCGAAGGAGCAAATAAATGCGACGAAGGAGCACATAAACGCGACCAAAGGGAGCAAATAAACGCGACGAAGGAGCACATAAACGCGACCAAAGGGAGCAAATAAACGCGACGAAGGAGCAACAACCTATCGCCCAAAAATCTTAAAACGATTGCGTTTCCCTTTTTCTGGAAAACCTAATTCATCTAGTATTTTCACAAAAAACTTGCGTTCTTTAGCACCTTCATAGTCAAATTTCACTTTACCCGTATCAATGTCCACAGTCACGTTAGACACACCTTCTTCTTTCTTCAACCCTACTTTGATGTTATTGACACATCCATTGCACTTAATGCTATCTGCTAAAATTTCCATTTTATTTATTTTTTGTCCGTATTAGTAACCAAGATGTTCCTAGAAAGTTCTCCCTGAATATGCGTTACTCTACCCCTTTAGCCCAATCAGGAAAAACATCCAATTGGATCTCAAAAATATAACTACCTAGATAGTAAGTAATCACGGTAACCACTAAAATCCCAATCAAATTCAGAAAGAAGCCTGTCCTCGACATCTGCATGACAGACAATCGTTTTGTGCCAAAAATAATCGCATTGGGTGGAGTCGCCACTGGCAACATAAAAGCCAATGAACCCGCTATTGTTGCTGGAACCATAAAGAGTAATGGATTCACTTCGATACTCAATGCTAAGCCCGCCAAAACGGGTAAAATGGTCTCCACCGTAGCTGTATTAGAGGTCAATTCCGTCAAAAAGGTGACCAAAAAGGTAATACTCAAAACGATGATAAGTGGATGTACATCTTTCAGCCAAATGAGCTGTTCTCCAAACCAACCCGATAGACCAGACTCTTTAAATCCACTCGCTAAGGCAAACCCTCCACCAAAGAGCAAGATGATCTCCCAAGGGATATCTTCCGCAATTTTCCAGTCCAATAGCTTCTGCCCTTTCTCATTTTTGGAAGGAATCAAGAATAGTAAAGTTGCCACAAATATCGCCACAGTACCATCATTCAAATACTTGGGGTTCGGGAATAGGCTGGCCCATCCAGGGATATGCACAGCTCCTATCGAAATATCTGACCTAAAAAACCATAAAAAAGCCAAGCCAACAAAGGCTACGAGCATTATTTTTTCCTCGTAGGAGGTCTTCCCCAACTTCTTGATTTCTCCTCGCAACATGTCATTCGTGATGCTCACCCAGCCACCCTTCCGCTTGACAAAAATAAAATACAAATAGGCATAGATAGCCGTAAACATGATCACCGATATCGGAAAGGCAAAGAAAAACCAAGTAGCAAAAGAAATTTCTGGAGCATTGGGAAAGTAAATACTAAAGATCCTCGCAAAGGAAAGGTTCGGCGGAGTACCCACCAAGGTCGCAATCCCGCCCACGGATGCTGCGTAAGCAATACCTAATAGTAACCCCACACCAAAGTGTTTTACTTTGTCCGCACCATTTAGCTTTTCAAGTTGTACCAAAATTGAAATCAATATAGGTACCATCATCATCGTCGTAGCGGTATTTGAAATCCACATAGATAGAAAAGCAGTTGCCAACATAAACCCAAACAATATTCGACCTGGGCTGGTCCCTGTTACTCGAAGAATATTCAAGGCTATTCGCTTGTGCAAATTCCAACGCTGAATCGCCAACGCAACCAAAAAGCCACCGATAAAAAGAAAAATCACATGATTAAAATAAGTCGAAGAAACCTCCTTACCGTTCATCACCCCAAACATCGGAAACAATACGATTGGTAACAACGAGGTAATCGCCAACGGCACAACTTCCGTTACCCACCAAAGTGCCATTAAAACGGCTACTGCCAGTGTATAAGTAACTTTTGGATTAGCAGGATCCAAATTCCCAAAAACAGCAATCAACCCTGCAATGATAGGGGCTAATACAAAGATTACCTGCCTGATAGAACCACCTGAAGAAAGAAATCCTAAATATTTTTTGCCTGAAGTCATCGTTTTTCCGTTATAAACTGTTCATTAGTCAGACGCAAGTTACTATTTTACAAAACCTCAAAGAATTATTACGTGAAAAACATTTTTAAACAACTACCCCAAAACCTGCCAGAAGAAATTTTCGATGTCCTCTTTCAAGACAATCGCATCAAAATCGAACGCATCTTGTCCAAAGGTCATCACACCCCTCCCAATGATTGGTATGACCAAGGCCATGACGAATGGGTTCTCATCATCCAGGGAGAAGCCTACATTCAATTTTTCGGCAACGACACACCCATTAAACTCATCAAGGGCGACCATCTATTCATTCCTGCGCACCAAAAACACCTCGTTGTGTCAACAAAAAGCGATGAAATAACTATTTGGCTAGCTATTCATCTAATAACCTAGCATTTCTTTTTGTGCAAACTAAGAAAGTACTATCTTGCCCCCTATAACCAAATAAGCGTCTATAAACATGGATATAACACCAAAATATCAAAAACCTATTCTATATTCCAATCAACCTGTTACGACAGCTCCTTTTTGGGATGATGCCTTGACTTTTTTTGATGCAAAGGAATATGAACAATCCTTTACAGCCACTCTAAATTATATCAATAAGGATATTCTCAAAGGAAAAATGGTACAACCAGGATTCGAAAAAATCATCTATCCGCATGGCTCTTCAGAAATTCATATTGAGTATGTGGATGGACAATTATTTTTTTGTGCCCCTTTTTTAAAAGTACCCGAAAAGCATAAAGTACCTGTTCTAAGAAAAATTGCCGAGTTAAATTTCACACCTTTGACGCTTGCGCAAATTGTATATGAACCTACAAAAGAGATGCTCGAATTTCAATATCGGATGCCCATTGAATTAGCACAACCCAATAAAGTTTATGATCTGCTCCGAGAGATATGTGTGTATGCCGATGAATACGATGATGAATTTATCAAAAAATATCAAGCGTCCTTTTATCATCAACCGACCATCGAACCGCTTACAGAAGAAGATCGAGAAACCGCTTGGCAACAGATTGAGACCTACCTTGATGATGCCCTGAGCTACATTGAATACTTTGAAGCCAAGCGCTGGGATGGATACATCTGGGATACTACGGCGGACACCTTAATGTCCATCGTCGATCATGCCTATGTGAACGGAACTTTGCGCACCGACATTCAAGAGAAACTTTGGTATTTGCGTAATGATAAAAATTCTGACTTACAACGTAAGAATAAAGTTGGAAAAGCTTTTTTAAAGGAATTAAAATCCCTTCCGAAAGAAGAAGTCGTAGCAGATTTATTTCTTGCGAAAAAATTTATTTCAACCAAATATCGAGCTACAGAAAAAAATACTATTGATTTTTTACAAGATGCTAGTGGAGCGATTGTCGATGACATTGAAGCTAAGAATTACATCAATGCTTTTTATCGCTTGAAATATGCTATGCTCAATCTTATGTATAATTACAGCCTAGACACCAAAGAATGGAACATCCTAACCGATAGCTTAGTGGCTTCCGCCCAAACCTCTTGGGAAGATGGCACCAAGATATTAAAATCCACTTTTGACTCTTTTACGAGTGGAGATGTTTTCAAAGATTTAACCGCCAACGAACCTGAAAAAAAGAAAGGTTTTTTCGCAAGACTTTTCGGATAAAATAGACCAACTAAAATGAAAGATTTTTCAAAAGCAATATTTAAAATAATGACTTCAACTGGCTCTGGCACAGGGTTTTATGTTGCAGATAGAGATATTTTTATTACCAATCATCATGTCATTGCGGGAGAGAAGCAAGTCGCTTTGCAAGGCCAAAATCGTCGGCGTTTTTTGGGCGATGTCATCTATGTAAACAATGAACTAGACTTGGCATTTATTCGCAGTGAGCAAAAACCCGCTGATGTGCCGACCATCACTTTGAACGCAGACACGCCTATCGAAAGTTTGCAAAAAATCTATGTACATGGATTTCCTTTTGGGATGCCTTATACGATTACGGAAGGCGTCATTTCCTCTCCAGAGCAACTTGTCAATGGTCGAAAATTCATCCAAACGGATGCCGCCGTTAATCCCGGAAACAGTGGTGGCCCGATGCTTTCTTCCGAAGGAGATTTGATTGCAGTGACCACTTCTAAATTTACCCAAGCGGACAATGTTGGTTTTGGGATTCCGGTCAAGCAAGTGCTTCAAGAGTTGGCAGAATTTAAGCCAGATAATCCCAATAGTTATCATGTAAAATGTGATTCTTGTTCGTTACTCCTTACGGAAAAGACAGAATTTTGTCCGCACTGTGGAAATGATATTGACCCCGTTGTTTTTGAACATTACGACTCGAGTCATTTTGCAAATTTTGTAGAAGACTCGCTAAACTTAATGGGGCTGAACCCGATTTTAGCCCGAGCTGGAAAAGACTATTGGGAATTTCACCAAGGCAGTGCTTTGATCCGAATTTTTGTTTTCAAGAGTAATTACTTAGTGGCGACTTCACCGCTTAATCGTTTGCCGAAAGGAGATCTAAAAGAATTACTAACATACATTTTGGACAAGAAACAAGTAAACGCACCCTACACTCTAGGCATTTCTGATAATCACATTTATGTTTCCTACCGAGTCCACCTCTCCGATATTTTTTCTGAAAAGAATGATGCTATCAAAAAAGCACTGAGCGAATTACCTAAAAAAGCAGACGAGTTAGATTCTTTCTTCAATCAAAAATATAACTGTCCACATTCGGCAGAAGCTATTCAAGATTGATTTATTTGTCCTTTGGACGTTTATTTGCGCTTTGCGCGTTTATGTGCGCTTCGTGCGTTTATTTGCCTTTGGCGTTTATGTGTCCTTTGGACGTTTATGTGCACTTCGTGCGTTTATTTGCCTTTGGCGTTTATGTGGCTAAAATGCTCTGACAACGCGACCAAAGGAAGCTAATAAACGCGACCGAAGGAAGCATATAAACGCGACCGAAGGAAGCATATTAACGCGACCGAAGGAAGCACATAAACGCGACCGAAGGAAGCACATAAACGCGACCAAAGGGAGCACATAAACGCGACCAAAGGGAGCACATAAACGCGACCAAAGGAAGCACATAAACGCGACCAAAGGAAGCACATAAACATTTTGTTGCATTTAAACGTATTTGTTCGTAAATTTGCTTTATGAACTTTGACCGTGCTATTTTACATTTAGATTTAGATTCATTTTTTGTATCAGTAGAGCGCCTTCAGAATAGTGCTCTTGTGGGCAAACCCTTACTTATAGGAGGTAAGAGCGGTCGGAGTGTTGTCGCTTCTGCTAGCTATGAAGCACGCAAATTTGGCATTCACGCAGCGATGCCCATGCGGCTAGCCTTGCGCCTTTGCCCTGATGCGATTGTTGTAAGAGGCGACATGGAGTCTTATTCTAAACATTCCAAAATCATTACGGAAATCATTCAAGAAGATGCGCCCCTCTTTGAGAAAGCTTCAATTGATGAATTTTATCTAGACCTTTCGGGAATGGATAAGTATATCGGTACTTGGCAGTGGAGCAAAGAATTACGCCAACGCATCATTAAGGAGTCTGGGCTGCCCATCTCTTCGGCGCTAAGCGTCAATAAACTCATTTCTAAAATCGGCGTAGATGATGCCAAACCCGATGGAGCTAAATTAATCCTTTCGGGAAATGAACGAGATTATATCGCTCCTATGTCCGTCCGAAAAATTCCGTCCGTAGGCATCAAGACTCAAGAAAAATTACAGTACATGGGCGTACATACTATCAAAACGCTTCGAGATATTCCACCTGCACTCCTTAAACGAGAATTTGGGAAGAACGGACTGAGCCTTTGGAATAAAGCTAATGCCATCGACAATAGCCCCGTTGTACCTTTTCACGAACAAAAATCAATCTCCAAAGAACGTACCTTCCAACAAGACACCATCGATGTAAAATACCTCAAATCTAAATTGACACAAATGGTTCACCAAGCAGCCTATGAACTCCGCTCAAAAAAAATATTAGCTGCC
>JAJRQS010000400.1 GCA_024280135.1 Bacteroidota bacterium
AAAAAAGCGCACTAAATTTAATTAGTGCGCTTTTATTTCTATGATTAATTCTATTTACGAATAGCTGTTGACTTTAGGAGCCGCTGCCATTATCTCATCATTTGCTTTATCTTCGAATTTGGAAAAATTCTTAATAAAGATCGATGCCAGATAATTCGCTTTTTCATCATAAGCTACTTTGTCACTCCAAAAACCTCTTGGGTTCAAAACCTCATCAGGTACATTCGGACAAGTCGTCGGCATATTCAAACCAAACACCTTATGCTTTGTATAAGAAACATTGTCTAAGTCTCCTTTCATCGCAGCTGTAATCATTGCTCTAGTCAACTTTAACTTGATGCGGTTACCCACACCAAAACCACCGCCTACCCAGCCAGTATTGATTAACCAAACATTCACATTGAATTTACGTATTTTTTCTCCTAACATTTCGGCATAGACTGTTGGATGGTGAGGTAAAAAAGGCTCACCAAAACAAGAGGAGAATGTCGCTACAGGATCTGTAATGCCTACTTCAGTACCCGCTACTTTGGCTGTATAACCTGAAATAAAGTGATACATAGCCTGACCTGGATCCAATTTAGAAATCGGAGGTAAAACACCAAAAGCATCTGCTGTAAGAAAGAAAATATTCTTAGGAACGCCTCCCGTAGAAGGTTTCGCAATATTCTCAATGTGATATATTGGATAAGAGACTCTCGTGTTTTGCGTGATTGAAACATCTGAAAAATCAACTTTACGAGTGCCTGGGAAAAATCCAATATTCTCTAAAATTGCTCCATGCTTGATGGCATTCCAGATGTCTGGCTCTTGCTCTTTGCTTAGATCAATTGCTTTTGCATAACACCCTCCTTCAAAGTTGAATACACCTTCATCAGCCCAACCATGCTCGTCATCACCAATTAATTGGCGATTGGGGTCAGCAGACAAAGTTGTTTTACCGGTTCCGGACAATCCAAAGAAAACAGCTGTGTCCCCATCTTTACCAATGTTTGAAGAACAATGCATTGTTAAGACGTCATGTTCTTTCGGCAAAATATAGTTCAGTGCAGAAAAAATACCTTTTTTTATCTCGCCTGTATAGCCTGTTCCACCAATAATCACAACTTTTTTTGTAAAGTTCAGAATGGCAAAATTTGGCGCAAGCGTACCATCTATTTCTGGATCTGCTATAAAGCCTGGTGCATTCAAGATAACCCAATCTGGCTCAAAAGATGTAATTTCATCCTTCGTTGGACGTAAAAACATATTATGTACAAAAGCACCCATCCAAGGATATTCCGCAACGACTCTTACTTTTAATTGATATTTAGGATTTGCGCAAGCGACTCCTTCTTGTACATAGATGTCCTTATCATTAAAGTAGCCAACAATCTTCTCTTGTAGCTTGTCAAACTTATCCGAATCAAAAGGGAAGTTTATATCTCCCCATGCGACATCCTTTGTGTATTCATCCTTGACGATAAATCTATTCTTAGGATCTCTCCCTGTAAACTTACCTGTTTTAACAACTAAAGCTCCAGAATCCGCAAGGACACCTTGGCCTTTTTGTATCGTTGCCTCAAATAATTCTTCCTGGGATAAATTCCAACTGACACTCTTTGCATCAATACCCAAATGCTTTAGATCCGCATGGGCATTTTTAAGTCCAATATTCTTCATGAGAAGTAATTTGTTTTTTTAAATGATTTTAGTTATACGCAAAAGCGTAAACAAAGGTAGGGTCAACAAATAATAAAAACCTATTTTTTTTGAACTTACGTTAAAACACGTAAATCCATTATTAAAAAGCAATATTTAATCGGGTCTTTCACCGTATGCTGCGAAAATTTTCTCTTTTAATTCTTTCCTTGCAAAAAAGATACGGCTCTTTACTGTGCCGAGCGGCAACTCTAAATGATCGGCTATCTCTTGATATTTATAACCATAATAGTGCATTAAAAATGGAAGTCGGATGCTATCATCTAATTCCTCTAACATCGTATCTAGCTCTTGCATCAAGATATTATTGTCCCCACCGTTTGTGACTGCAACACTACCGCTATTAATAAAGTATTGATTATCAGTAGAGTCCATGAAAACACCAGCCTTACGCTTTCTTCTATAATTATTGATAAAGATGTTTCTCATGATAGTAATTACCCAAGCCTTGAAGTTCGTTCCAGGCTTAAATTTATCACGATTGCTCAAGGCTCTAAACGCAGTTTCTTGGTATAGGTCTTTGGCATCGTCCGCATTCTTGGTGAGGTTATATGCGAAGGAGTAAAGGAGGCTTTCAAGCTTAAAAAAACTTGAATCAAATTCAAAAGTTGACATAATATGATCGTTATTTAGATCTAATATAAGTAAGGTTTTTCAATTTACCAATAATTGTTTAGTTTTTTTGTCCTACTTGAGACAAAAAGTTCTTAGCAATGGTAAATTATTTTTACTACATATTGATAATCAAACGATTATAGACTTTGTTAATAAAATCTTAATAAGCGTGTACAAATAAAAAATGCACTCCATTTGGAGTGCATTTTCAAAAGTACCCTATACTTTTTCTAATTAATTTTTCATAATTGATTGGCTAAACCGTCCATTTTGAGTCTCTACAGAAAGGTAATAATTCCCGTGCGGCAAATCGCCCAAATTTATCCTATGTTTATCATTTCGTTCAATTTTCATAATTTTACCAGAAATGTCATAGACGACTATAGCCTTTACTTCGGTAGATTCGTTGTCATATGTTACATTCACATAATCACTCGTTGGATTTGGATATAATGTAAAGGAAACTTGCTCTTCTGAAGTTTCAGTTGATTTTATCGTTGCCGAAACAATGTAGGAATATTCTGTTTTTCCATCAAAGTCCACTTGATTCAGTCGGTAATAGTTTTCTCCGGGGTACGGACTTGGATCCAATATGCTATAAGCTTGTATTTCATTGCTATTACCCACACCTTCAACCCAGCCAATGTTCTCCCATAATACACCGTCTTTACTGCGCTGTATTTCAAAACCTTCGTTATTCTTTTCAGAAACTGTTTCCCAATCCAAAATCACCTCTTTTCCTACAACTGTAGCCTCAAACGAACTCAATTCAATTGGTAATACTTGTGAAATATCATAAAAATAACCTCCTCCAGAAGAAGAGCCCATATCATCATCTCGAAAAGCGCCTACAAATAAATGGTCTCCATCGCCTGATACAGATGTTCCATAAAAATCATTGCTATTGCCATCAGTAGCCTTTATTTGGTTTTGCTGTGCATTTTCTACCCATTTACTTGTGTTACTATCATACTCAAACAGATAAGCAGCACCCAGTCTTTTTGAACCAAATTTTTGCCGATGGGCACCTACTATTACGTCATTCGCATTGATAAAATCACAAGCTATCCCAAATTCAGCCAAAGTTCCGCCATCAAAAGCGACTACTTTATTTGCTAAACTCCAATTACCACCAGATTTACCATAAAAGTAAACAGCTCCTTTTTTCCCATTATCCCTATATGCGCCGACTACCAGTTTATCTCCTTCTATCGCACACACGTTTCCAAAACGGTCACTAGCGGCTCCATCAAAAGCAACTAATTTTGCATCTTGTGTCCATACCGTCCCAATTCTTGAGAATACATATGCGGCTCCCGATTCGGTACCACTTGGGCTTGAATGCCAAGAACCTACTACTAATTGATTGGCCGAAATAGACACACTTTTACCAAATTCGATATAATTAATTCCATCGTTTGGAAATAACTCTTGTTGTTGTGCCCAAATACTCCCATTATAGCGATATACCACTACTGTTCCACATTGTTTTAGAGCCCCATTTATCATTGCAGTCGCATTTATGCCTCCTGCTGCTATGTAGTCTCCATCAATTGTGACACTTGTGCCAAACTGATCCAAAGAAGTATTCGTAAAGCTCGTAAACAAAGACCAAACACCGCTTGAATTTCTATTGTAAATATATACTTTTCCGTAAGGGCTTGTTGCTGACGGTCCAAATTTGTTTGCTCCCACGACTGCCCACTCCCCATCTATTGCAACGCTATACCCAAATTGATCATCCACACTTCCATCTGACGGTGAAATATTCTGTTTTTCAACCCAATTGCCTCCTACTAATTCATAAAAATATACCGAACCGCTTTTTGCTCCATTAGGTTCATCTTCTGGGCTACCAGATATTGCATAATTTCCTGAAATGGCAACCGAAGTTCCAAATTGATCCCCAGCCGCGCCATTGGAGGCATGTACAATGCTTTCAGGAGGCTGCGCCATCCCTATACTTGTAAGTGAAACCAACAATATAAAGTATAAATATCTCATTTTCTTATTCTTAGGGCTCGGTTTAGAGTCTATATGATCGTATGGCTTTTCTAAAATTAAAGAAGCCTTCTCTATAAACAATCAAAAAACGTGCCTAATAAAATGTAGATATTACTTTTGTGCGCGCATCGTCAAAATAACGGCTATCACAAAAAATACGATATTGGGTAACCAAACACCCAAAATGGCCGAGAAGCCACTATTAAAAGCAAACGTAGTACTGAACTTTGACAAGAAAACAAACATCGCCCCCAAAGAAATACCCATTGCCAGATGTAAACCCATACCGCCTCGTATTTTTCTTGAAGATACGGCCACCCCAATTAAAGTCAAAATGATAATAGAAAAGGGCTCTGCCGTTCTTCGCAATATTTCCACTTCAAATTTTTTGGGTGTGCCTAGTCCTCGTTGTTTTTGTTTGGCTATTGCCGCTTTTAGTTCATTAGTGGTCATTTGTTCTTTAGCATTCAAGAACTGGACAAAATCGTTTGGAGTTAAGTTTATTAAAGTGTCTAATTTTTTGCGCAAGCCTACATTCAAATACTCTCGCTCCCCATCTATCACTCGGCCTACATATCCACTCAATTGCCAATTACCCGGAGGACCCATCCATTTCATTTTTTTTGCATTCAGTATATAGGTAATCACATTGCCCTCATACTTTTCAATTTTCACCTGAGATGCAAAAGAGTCTCGCTGATTATAATTTTGAATATAAATCTTGGTGTCAGGACTTATAAACATGTGAATGTCTTCTTTTTTGCCTTGGTCTTGATTTTTCCACACGTACGTCTGCTCAAAATCAATTCGAGTCCTATTACCTTTCGGAACAATCGTATGATTCGCTAATAATAGTACGCCCGAAATAATACCTGCACCAACTAAATATGGACGCAGAAACCGCCGATAGCTCACGCCTGCATTTAAAATACTAATTACCTCTGAATTATTTGCGAGCCTGGAAGTAAAAAAGATTACAGAAATCAACATGAATAACGGCCACAGTAAACTATTAATATGAATAATAAATTTCAATATATAATCAAAAATTATTTCTTCTTTTGTACAAGGTTCCGAAATAAAAGAATCCACTTTATCCGCAAAATCAATCGCTACTGCAATCATCGTAAAAATGAGTACCGTAAAGAAAAATGATTGAAGATATTTCTTCAGAATATAGCGATCTAGAATTCCGAATATCATCCTATAGTCTTTGTGTAATAATGGGTAAAATATGTGTTTTCCATTCAGAAAAAGTTCCAGCCAGTATTTCTTTCCGTGCTTTCTTCACTAACCACAAATAGAAACTTAAGTTTTGTAAAGAAGCAATCTGACCGCCCAAC
This sequence comes from Bacteroidota bacterium, assembly GCA_024280135.1. Taxonomy (GTDB): domain Bacteria; phylum Bacteroidota; class Bacteroidia; order Chitinophagales; family Saprospiraceae; genus HyVt-613. The sequence continues at coordinate 5,664 of JAJRQS010000400.1, forward strand.
AATTCTCCTGCTCTAAACAAATGGTGCAAATAAGCTTTAGTGTGCGTCTGTGAAGTAATAGAAGGAACATTGGAATCTATAACGCTAAAATCGGTTTTAAATTTGGCGTTCTTAATATTCATCACTCCATTTGTTGTGTAGATCATACCATGCCTTGCGTTTCGAGTAGGCAATACGCAATCAAACATATCCACCCCTAACGCAATGGCCTCAATGATGTTTTCTGGCTTACCCACACCCATCAGGTACCTCGGCTTGTCCTTGGGTAGGTGTTCGCAGACCAGACCAGTCATTTCATACATTTCTTCGTGTGACTCTCCCACAGACAACCCCCCAATCGCATTCAAAGGTGCATCTTGATCGGCAATGAATTTTGCAGATTCCACACGTAAATCTTTATAAGTACTACCTTGAACAATAGGAGCCAAAATTTGCTCATGTCCATACAACGGTTTTGTTTCTTCAAAGCGAGTAATGCATCGTTTTAGCCATCTATGCGTCATGCCCATCGAGTTTTTGGCATATTGATAGTCGCAGGGATAAGGGGTACATTCGTCAAAAGCCATGATGATATCTGCTCCGATTATACGTTGGATATCCATAACTCCTTCCGGAGAAAAGAAGTGTTTAGAGCCATCAATATGAGATTTGAAATTGACCCCTTCTTCTTTGATGTTTCTTCGATGACTTAATGAATAAACTTGAAATCCTCCGCTATCGGTTAATATAGGTCCATCCCAATTAATAAATTTATGTAGCCCCCCCGCTTTTTCCATTACTTCCAAATTCGGGCGGAGATAAAGGTGATAGGTATTGCCAAGGATAATTTGGGCTTCAATATTCTTTTTTAATTCTTCAAAATGTACTCCTTTGACCGAGCCAACTGTTCCGACGGGCATAAAGATTGGGGTTTCTATTTCTCCGTGTGCGGTTTTTAATAATCCGGCTCTGGCGGCAGATTTTTTATCTGTCGATAATACTGTAAATGGATTCATGCCGCAAAACTAATCAAAAGTTTAAGACTTGTTACACAACCAACCAAACCGTTTTCAAATACGAAATTAACGTAAATACCACGAATTTTAAATGCCAAATCTGAGTCCGGTCCCAAAAAAAATTAGAGGAAAAGGTAAACCGAATAAAATTTTGTTCCATTGTCTATTTTTTGGCTTCTTGTGAAGGGTAAAGGCGAGGCAAATCACGTCTCTACCCGAAAACGATACAGATAATATTTGGATAAGAAAAGACTGAAAGATTATCTTCAATTAAATCAGCCTTTAAAAATTTCTGAAATAGCAAAAGAGTTTGAGCGTATAAACAAATCGCGTCTCTACTCGTGTTTTAAATTATTTTTTTGCAAAATTATTGTTATAGAGGTAATTATTTGAAAATTACTTAAAAATGTTCGTTCTTGTGCGGATGAACGCTCTGAGGAAGCTATTTGCAGGAATGGGCTCACTGTTTTATCCGAGGCTTTGTTTGTCTTGTGGGCTTAATTTGCCGCCAGGAGAACTAAGGGTCTGTGTCCATTGTATCAGTCAATTGCATTTTACGGATCATCATTTATTTATCGATAATACTTTTTCTACACGTCTCTTTGGGCGTATTCCTTTTTATGCAGCAGGCGCTTTATTGGTTTTCCGAAAGGGAGGATTAGCCCAACCACTCTTACATGAACTAAAATACAAAGGCAATGACCAAATAGGCATAGAACTCGGTCGTTGGCATGGCAAACGACTTAAAGAGTCGGATCACTTTCAAGATATTGATTGGATTCTACCTGTACCGCTCCATATCAAAAAGAAACGCATCCGAGGCTATAATCAAAGTGCCAAATACGCAGAAGGTCTTTCAGAAACAATGGAAATTCCGTACAGTGATTCTATACTTATTCGGAATATTTTTACAGAAACACAAACAAAGAAAGGGAAAGACGAACGATTCAAAAATGTCTCCAGTGTTTTTGGTGTTGCCAAGCCTAGATTGGTTCGTAAAAAACATGTCCTGATTGTAGATGATGTCATGACAACGGGTGCCACGCTCGAATCCTGTGCAAACGCTTTACTAGCTGTTGCAGATGTAAGAATTAGCTTCGCTGTCATTGCGATTGCTAGGAATTGAGGGGTAAAGGCATTCGTGGCACGATAATGCAGACA
>JAJRQS010000023.1 GCA_024280135.1 Bacteroidota bacterium
AAGATTCGTGGGTATAGGTGCCTACATAGAAATGTTGAAAAGAGCCATTTTCTACATCTTTGGTTGTACAGGAATAGACAAAAATAATGCTTAATATTATAAATAGATTTTTCATTAAAACTTAGTATTACCTAAATAATTTTTTATTTTAAAGTACCGTGTCTTCTACAAAACCTTGCTTTTTAAGGTGATCCGTAGTAAAATGTAAGCCTCTACTTTCCATCCGCATAGAAGCTGACTTTGTAGTTAGGTAAGCAACGGTAATAAGGTTACGCAATTCACAAAGTTGTGGCGAAATAGTGGTTTCGGCATATAGGTTTTCAGTTTCCTTATAGAGTAAGTGTAGTCTATTGAGCGCTCTTTTTAAACGTACATCTGTACGGACTATTCCGACATAAGCACTCATTGTTTCTTTCAATTCCTTTTGACTTTGCGTAATTAATACTAATTCCTTTGGATCCGAAGTGCCAGCAGTATTCCAAGAGGGAATTTTAATATTATTATGATAGTGGTCTATGAGTTGGCTAGTTTTTTTATAGGCTCTATGTGCAAAAACCATAGCTTCGAGTAAAGAATTTGAAGCTAATCTATTGGCTCCATGTAATCCCGTACTGGTTGTTTCTCCTATGGCAAAAAGGCGTTCTATTGAAGTTTGCGCATGCTCATCAGTTTGAACACCGCCACACATATAGTGACAAGCAGGGACAACTGGAATGTAATCTTTGGCTACATCAATGCCAATAGATTTGCACTTATCATGGATAGTAGGAAAATGGGCTTTGAACGCTTCCATTTCTAAATGGGTACAATCTAAATAAACATGTTCATCACCTCGTTTTTTCATTTCATTATCGATGGCTCTCGCGACGATGTCTCTAGGAGCGAGTGATTTTCGAGGGTCGTAGTTTTGCATAAACTCCTTGCCATCATTCGTACGTAGTATCGCACCAAATCCTCGAACTGCCTCAGAAATCAAAAAAGACGGATTTTCACCTGCTGGGTTGAATAAAGCAGTGGGATGAAATTGTACAAATTCCATATTGGAAATACGCCCATTGGCTCGATAAACCATAGCCATTCCGTCTCCTGTGGCGACGACAGGATTAGTCGTATTTCTATAAATTTGGCCTGCTCCTCCGGTTGCCAAAACCGTTATTTTGGATAAAATAGTCTTTGTTTTATGGGTTTTATTATCCAATACATAGATGCCATAGCATTGAATATTGGGGGTCACTCGATTGACATAATGACCCAAATGGTGCTGTGTGATTAATTCTACCGCAAAATAGTGTTCACGGATGGAGATGTTGGATTTAGTTTTGGCTTCCGCTAAAAGGGCGCGTTGGATTTCCCAACCTGTTAGGTCTTTAAAGTGCAAAATACGATTGACTCCATGACCACCTTCTTTACCAAGGTCGTATTCATTCTGCTTATTCTTATCGAAACGGGTACCCCATTTTATAAGCTCTCGTACTCTCGTAGGGCCTTCTTTTACGACTATTTCTACTATTTTTTCATTGCAAAGGCCGTCTCCTGCATCTAGTGTATCTGCAATGTGTTTTTCATAATTATCCACTGTCTTATTCCACACAGCAGCTACTCCTCCTTGAGCATATTTGGTATTACTTTCTCCTTTTATGGTTTTAGTCAAAACCAATATCTTTTTGGACGGATGTTTATTGGCCATTTTGATGGCATAAGTTAATCCAGCAACACCAGCTCCTAAGACTAAAATATCTGTTTTTATCATTTTCTTTATTTACTTTTTGGTAAATATACAGAGAGTCGTTCATTTTTAAGCAACCTACAAGCAATCTTTTAGCAAATCCTTTTCTACATGTAGTCCTAATGCTTTAGCTTTTAATAAATCAGTGCAATAGGCTTCATTTATGATTTGTTTTATTTGGCCTCGGATGTAATAGGCATACGGTAAATTATCTAAACCAATGGCAGTGTCACAATCCGTTATTGCGGATTGTAGTTTATCATTTTTTTTATTTTTAATAGGCATTTTCCAATGTACACCCAAAGGTTGATTTTTAATTTTTCCCGTAAGGAACATCGTTTTGGTGGTGATGTTTTCTGCGAGGCTTACTTTGGCTACAGCCCGATTTACGTAGGTCATCGAGTTCATGGCATTTAGATTAATACTTTCGTTAAATGTTTTTAAAGCTGATTGGTAGTTTCCTTCATTTAATAATATTAAACCATATAAGTCTTGGTCGATTGATTTGATATTATTATCATCAATCGTTTTTGAATAGGTAATGGAAGAAAGGATAGCCCTTTTGGCTTTTTGAATTTCCCCTTGATAGAGGTAACATTCTGCCAATGAAAGTTGATTAGAATGGGAAAACCTATTTTTATAATTACTTATTTCACCTACTATATCTTTGTTTATTTGTAAGTTATCTTTATTTTTAATAGCTAACTCATACATCTCGATAGCTTCGTTATAGCTTTCTAATTTCATCAAAGCATTTCCCATGAAGGAGAGCAACATGGCATTGGTCGGAAATCTTCTCAAACCGGAATCATAATAATCTACCGCATCACGGAAATTACCCAAGTTGTATTGTGCAATGCCTCTTTGGTAATAATAACTGGGTTTTGATTGGTCACAAAATTCTTCGACTAGAGATTGAGCTATTTTTTTGTAGGAGGGATCTATATTCATTTCTGTTTCCGTTAGTATTTTTAATTGTTGATAATCAGAACAAGCATCATCCATCTGTTCTAACTCATGAAAAGTCTGACCTCTGTAATATAATGCAAAAGCATTTTTGGGTTTTAGTTCTATCGCTTTGGAATAATCAGCAATAGATTTTTTATATTCTTTTGTTGCATTATAAATGGAGGCTCTTGAACTATAGAAGACAGATTCTTTTGGCGCAAGCTTGATGGCTTTTGTAATATCAGCTAATGCTTTAATATTTTTATGCTGCCTATAATAAAATTCCGACCTGGTTTGGTAATAATCTGCTTTTTCTATCGGTGTCGTACTCAGCTCTATGGCTTTTGAAAAATCGTTTATGGCGAGTAAGGAATTTTTACTTCTTGCATAGAATTGTCCTCG
>JAJRQS010000401.1 GCA_024280135.1 Bacteroidota bacterium
ATGTGATACATTTCATTCGGGATTTCAGCGGTAACATCCATTTTGGAATTGCCTTCTATTTGGATAATATCGCCAGCGTGTAGGTTTTTAAACACCATCTGCCCATAGCTTCTACTCGGGCTGTTTATGCTTCCATCGGACTTCAAAACTTTTACAAAAGAAATGCTTCCCATAAAGCCAAAGTTCGCTTCTGTCCAATATTTTGCACCCGCTTCGTTTTGTATCTTAATCATCAGTTTTTGAGTAAAGTCCATTTCGTTTTCCTCGTCTAACAGACCTTCTTCTGTGTAAAGCAGAATAACAGATTCTTCGTCAGGGTACAAACCCACCCAAAGGGTTGAGTCCGCTAAAACGTCATCAAAGGTAAGTGGCCGAAAAAGTTTTTTTGCAGATTCTTTATTTTTAATTTTTTCTATTTTTTCAAGAACGCTACGCTTTCCATAAGACCGGACATTTAGTTTAACTGCCTTTTTATAATAGATTAAAGCTTTATCTTTTTCTTCTTTTTCTACATAAATATCTCCAATACTTTCATTCGCATCTGAATCATAAGGATTAATATCCAACACCTCATTTAACACGGCCAAAGCTTCATCCTCTCGGCTTTTTTCAAAGAGGTATTTTGCTTTCTCTTTTCTATAATAGGTACTGTATGGATATACGGCTAATAGTTGGTCATATAACCTTACCGCCTTGTCTGTTTTTTTCTTTCTTTTGTAATAGTCAATCACCGTCATATAGTCCTCAACGATGAATTTCTTTCGCATATTCTTCATTGCCTCTTTAGCCTCCTTATCCTTCTCCTTGTCCGTCTGTGGGGTATAGGAAGAGGGTTTGTAACTATCATTTTCCAAATACGGTTTTAATCTCTTCCTATACTTTTTGCTTGGGTGCTCTTTTAAAAACTGTTTAATATAAGCACGCTTCTCTTTCATCTTTCCTTTTTCCGAAAGGTAATCTAACTTCGCATAAATCGTTTTCCAATGTGTAGGCGAAATTTGAAGTAACCCTTCTAAAGCGGCCAAATATTTTTCTTCATTTTTCTCTTTATCTATCTCAATTAGCTTGGCTTCTAATACTGGAAAAATGGGTAATTTCTCTTCATCTTTTCCAGAAATTAATGCTTCTGCCTTTTCCCCTTTATTATTGACCGCATAAAATTTTGCTAACAAATAATTTAAATAAAAAGACGGATGCTCTTCCGAAAATTTAGCGAAAGCCTCTTCTCCTTCCTCTCTTAATCCATACTTCAAATAGGCCTTAGCCAACAAATAATAATTCTTTAAGTCCTCTGAATCTTCTTTAATTTTGCGCTGAAAAAGAGAAATTAAAGGGGTCTTGACAATTTTGGGTCCAAATTTTTTCGGTGTATAATCTCCAACAAAATGGCTCTCAATATCTTTGTAGGCAATACCTTTTAAATTTGTAATTCTTACAGAACAAGTAGGTCTTCTACCGTACCCCGAAAAACCATATCGATACCTTTCAGATGTTCCATTATCCATTTGCTCGTGAAAGCTAAGATTTAGTTTGCTGTTTGACGGGTCGCTAGGCAAAGGAGCTAATTTAATTAGTAAACGATGTGTTCCTTTATTCAATAGAATTTCCACCCATTCAAAATCCGAGCCATGCCCAATATTCTTACTTTGTTGAAAAACTAAATCATCGTCCACCCAAACCTTCATGGGAGCCGATCGTGCAACTCTCAATTGTACTTTACGATCTTCGGGCATCGTCAAAAAAGTGTTCGCATAATATGTTCCATCTCTTTTAGAGGGTAATGCATCATAAAAATCAATTTCTCCCCATGGAGAGCGCAGGACTCTTTGATTCCATTTCAATTCAAAATCATTTGTTGGGTAGGTGGCATCTAAACTAAACGGTTCTTTTTCAACAACCCATTCTTCCGCATATCCACTGCCTGCAACATTGTCAAAAGGACCGATTACAGACCAATCATAATCTCCCAAAATATCACGCATCACCATTTTACTTTCCTTAAATTTTCTCTTCCTAAAAAGCGAGTCTGCCAAATCTGCACGGGCATCTAGTTTTAACGTTTCAGGTATGTCCAACCTTAAAATAACTTCTGGATCCTCCTCTTCATACAGTTGGTTAAACAAAGCAAAATACTGGGGCAAATCAACTTTTGCCTCTATTAATTTGCGGATATGAGTCTTGAAATTTTCATAATCTGCCCTTGTTTCATCAATAAAAATTAATCCACAAAGCGCATCCACATCCTTTGGGTTTTCTTCAATCGCAGCCAGGAAGCTTGCTCTTGCAGCCGTAAAATCTTCATTTAGAATGTGTTGCCACCCTTTAATCGGATGGACTTGAGCCTGTAATGCTGGCTGAATAAAGAAAAAGAGTATGAAAAGAACAATAGAAGGAAATTTACATTTGTGCATAAGCTTTATATACTTCTTAGAGTAAGACGTAAATATAGCTTTTCTTATTTGATTTTACTTCAAGTCTATTAGAATCCTTTCTAACTTATCTACTATACGCCTCATCAACTAATCAACTAATCAACTAAATCACACCATTTTCACGTTAAATGTATATCTTTGAGTAAAATATTGCTTTATGAAATATTCATTTTCTCTTTTAGTGCTTATTTTGGTTTTGACTAGCTCAACCTGCAAGGATAAAAACCAACCGAAAAAGGGCTCAACTGACCCCGTAACCATGATAGAAAAATCAGCTTTACTGGACTCTCATTGGTTCTTGCAATCCATGATTTTAGAGAAGAAA
>JAJRQS010000402.1 GCA_024280135.1 Bacteroidota bacterium
ACACCGATGTGTTCATAGTATTTTGCTCCTGCCTTTTTATCCCTTGGATAAGGGATCGGTGAACGAGAAAAATACATAGCAAAATCATTTTGGTCGGTAATTACTTTAACATAATTAGGATCAGTAATATCCTTCCAATCTGTTAATTGCTGCATAAGTGTCGCTAAATCAATACGTTGCGCATCGCTCCCCTTAAAAACATTTAATAATTTTTGGAGAGGTTCTCTTTTTACGAAAGGCTCGTCTCCTTGCACATTGACGACAATATCCACATCCAATTTTTCGACGGCTTCTGCAATTCTATCGGTACCACACTCGTGCTCCTTTTTACTTAAAATTACTTTTCCACCGTACTTTTCAATTTCCTCTTTAATGTTATTACTATCCGTTACCACAAAAACCTCATCGAATAATTTAGTTGCCAAGGTCGATTCATAGGTTCGTGTGATGACTGACTTACCCCCGAGGTTGGCCATTAGTTTTCCTGGAAAACGAGTTGCGCCGTATCGCGCCGGAATCATTGCAATGATCTTCATTCTAATTATGTTTATACTTTCGCCAAAACTGATTGAATCGCTTTGACCATATTTGCGGCTCTAGCTTGCACTTCTTCTTCCGTCCATGATAGCTTTATCAAACAACTTATATTACGTGCAATCCAATGATCTGATTGAGGAAAAGAAACCTCGCTCAAATTCTGCAATCCCTCTTTAATTTCTTTCGACAAAGGAAATAATGATTTTACTTCTTTCAGGTGCTCCCATCTACGCACATAGTGCCAATTATTATCAAAATAATTCCAATAAGCATCGACACCGTGTTCTTTAAAGGCGACGACAACTTCCTTCGACAACTCAGCGGTCGGCATAAAAAAAGAAAGGAAGGTTGCACTATCTCCCTCTTCATCTGGCAATCTTCTAAAAGACACTTCTGGAATCGTTGACAAGGCATCTTTTAAAATCTTCTTATTCCTTTTCTGAATGTCTAAAAATTCATCTGTTCTACGAATTTGCGCAAGCCCAACAGCCGCATTCAACTCAGAAATCCGATAATTATACCCAATAAAAGGATGTAATTCGGCCCCACGATCATTGCCTTCATGTGTATGCCCATGATCCGAAAAGTGATCTGCAAATTTTGCTAATGTATTATCATTTGTCACTACGGCTCCACCCTCTCCACAAGTAATTGTTTTGACAAAATCAAAAGAAAAACAACCTACATCTCCGATTGTGCCCAGATATTCGCCTTTATATGTACCTGCAAAAGCTTGACAGGCATCTTCGAGTAAAAACAAGTTGTGCTTTTTGCAAATGGCTTTCAGGGCATCCAAATCTGCCATTGCTCCACACATGTGTACAGGCATGATGACTTTAGTTCTGGGCGTAATGGCTGCTTCTACTGCTTCTGGGCTCAACGTTAACGTGTCGTCAACTTCAACCAAGATAGGCGTTGCACCAGCCGTCAAAATAGATTCAAAACTAGCCACAAAAGTAAAAGTCGGCATGATGACTTCGTCGCCTGCCCCCACTCCAAGGATAGCCAAAGCTACGCTAATCGCAGATGTTCCACTGGTGGTTAATTGTGCATGATTTACCTTGAAACGAGTTTCGAGTTCCTTTTCAAGTTCCTTCGCTTTCCAATGTCCATTTCTCATACCATCGAAGCCATAGCGCATCAAAACTCCACTCTCTAGGACATCATTGACTTCTTTTCGTTCAGCATCACCAAATAGTTCAAATCCTGGCATATTGTATGTTTTGTTAGTTTAAATCTGTTGGAGCAAAGATAGTTAATTTTTCCGTCTGCATAAGCAGACGGGAAAGTCAAAAAAAATTTGATATTAGATTCCTTAATTATGCTTAACTTTGGGCAGTATCCTGCACAAAACCAAGCAAACGTGCTGATATAGCCACTAAACACCCGTATAAATCGTTATCCATAAGATGACCTTAATTAACGACTTTTTTTCCGCAAGGAATCCATCAACCGAATACATGAAAGCACCTAAACAGAAGAGTTCATATATAAAAAACATATTACTGATCTGCTTTTTATTGAGTAGTTTTTTTGCGGAAGCGACGCATATAAGAGCAGGAGAGATCATCATTGAGCAACTAGAAGATTGTGGATTGACCATCAGGGCTACGGTGGTAACCTACGCCAAAGCATCCATGAATGCTGCCGATGAAGATAGCATAACAGTAGATTGGGGAGACGGATTGACTTCTTTTGCAGGGCGTATCAACGGACCTAATAATAAAGGCGAATTGATAGGGAATGACATCAGAATCAATAAATATGAAGTATATCACACCTATGCGGCTCGTTCTACTTATAAGATAAGCACAACGGATTTAAATCGAAATGATGGCATCGTGAATATTCCAAATTCCGTCTTTATTCCAATGTACATCTCCACGACTTATACTTTTTTAAATCCACAGTTTCAGGGCTGCAATAGTACGCCCATCATGTTGCAGCCACCCATTGATTTTGGATGCATCGGCAAAAAATTCACACATAATCCCAATGCATACGATCCCGATGGGGATAGTTTAGCTTATGTATTGACCACACCGCTCTATGCAGAAAATGTGCCTGTATTGGGGTATGTATTCCCCAACCAAATAAGCCCTGGAGCCAATAACACGATGAGCCTAGATGCTGAGACGGGGAATTTTGTTTGGGATGCCCCACAACAAGCTGGTGAATATAACATTGCCATTTTGGTGATTGAGTATCGAAATGGAGTTCCCATCGATACCACTATGCGTGATATGCAAATCTTAATTGAAGCCTGCGATAATGAGCCACCTATCGTCGAAACCATTAATGATACTTGCGTCGTGGCTGGTGCATTGCTTAATTTCAATGTCGTCGCAACAGATGCGGATGTCCCCCTTCAACAAATACAATTAATAGCCCTTGGCGGGCC
>JAJRQS010000403.1 GCA_024280135.1 Bacteroidota bacterium
ATTTCTGCGACGATATCCTTTAATGGATAGATAGGATTTTCTACATAATAATTAGAACCCAATAGCCCTTTTTCTTCACCGGCTACCCACATGATAACGACACTTCTTTTGGGATTAAGTTTTGCCTCTTTGGCTTTCGTAAAAGCTCGTGCTACTTCTAGGAGCGCAGAAGTACCCGAAGCATTATCATCTGCTCCATTATAAATATCTTCTCCTTTTTTTCCTAGATGATCGTAGTGTGCTGTTAGAAAAACATATTCATTCTTCAGGATCGGGTCGCTACCTTCAATGAGGGTTAGTATATTATATCCTGTTAAATAAGACCGTCTAATTTGCACATTACACTTTATATCTACCTTAGCCGAAAATTTTTCTGGCCGTCCTTTCTTTTGAATTTTGGCTTTACACTTTTCTAATTTTTTATATTTTTTCCCTAGGATTATTTTGGCACAATCGGTTGTGACCAATAGGTTTGCAGGATAATAGGAATCTGGTTTCAGTCCATGCCCAATTGTCCAATTCGAGTTAAGTTTATAGGCAATAGATTTGATTCTATCGTCAATAATAAAAACCATTTTTGCGCCTCTCCTTTTCGCAGCTTCTAGTTTTAATAAGTTATTATGTGCCCATTCTGATTTTTCTTTGGATTGCGTGATATAAGAAATACCATTTTTATCCACAGGCTCTCCTGAAAAAATTATAATGGATTTCCCTCGTATATTAACTCCACTATAATCATTATACGAATCACTTTCTATACCATATCCCAAAAAAAGGATTTCCTTTTCCTGCAAGATCGTTTTCTTTGGGTTGGTCGCAATATCAAAAAAGTAGCCTTTCGTAAAATCCATGGTATCATGATTAACCATGAAAAATCTTTTGCGCCAGCTCTCTTTTCTATAATAAAAAAATTGCTTGAATGGATCTTTTTTCGCGTCCCCTCCAGGGGCTGCACCAAAACCCTCTAATGTTTGGATGATATATTTACTCACTTTTTCAATCCCAGGAGTTCCAGTTTCTCGTCCTTCCGCTGCATCGCTTGCAATAAAAGAAGCATACTTTTTTAGTCTTTGGGGCGTAATCTGTTTCGCAAATTTCGTGCTTGGAGATTCTGTTTGAGCATTAACACTAGACAGAAAAAAAAGAAAAAAGAGAGGTAAAAATAGCTTCATTGGGGTGGGGTATTGATTTAGTTGAGTTTAGCCTTATTATTCGGTAACCGAATCCAAAATTTCTTTTTTATCGTCAAATTTGGCATATTTATTAAATGTCTTTCGCATAAAAAGAAAGATACTCATGACCCCAACTGAAATCGCGGCATCAGCAACATTAAAAATAGGTCTAAAAAATTCAAAAGGCTTTCCTCCCAACACTGGTACCCAACTCGGATACTCGGTACGAATCAAAGGAAAATAAAACATATCCACGACCTTCCCTTCCAACCAAGGAGCATATCCACCGCCTTCCGGCAAAAAAGTAGCCACGCTATGGTAAGAAGAAGAAAAAAGTACACCATAAAAAACACTGTCTACAATATTACCAACAGCACCCACCAATATTAAACTAATGGCCGCAATAAAACCCATTGGGGCTTTTTGACGAATCAAATAGCGCAAAGCCCATCCTAGCGCAAAAATGAAAACAATACGCAATAAGGTTAATAAAATCTTGCCAATACGTCCTCCAAGTTCTAATCCAAATGCCATGCCTGGGTTTTCAATAAAATGGATATACCCTTTTTCTGTTCCTTCGATAATAGGAAACATATCACCAATGGTCATGTTGGTCTTGACCCAAAATTTGAGCCATTGATCTAATGTCAAAACCACAATAAAAATTGAAATCGCTAAGAGTGTTCTTTTACGCAAGGTAAAACAGTTTCGTTATAAAGTGCAAATTTGCAAAAAGTATCCCACTTAGACGTAATAAACGGCTGCTAATTGCGACAAGCTCCTTTTTTTTGCTTTTGCTTTTCTACTACGGTCTAGTACTTACGCTTTGTCCTAGCCAGACGCAAAATGAATTTTGTTATTTTTTTCAAAGAACCCCACCATTGTATCCCTTATGAATAGGGTACGTTCGGTTCCTCGGTTCCTCATTTTTACGTTCGGTTCTTCGGTTCTTCGATTCCTCAGTTCCTCATTTCTACGTTCGGTTCCTCGATTCTTCGGTTCCTCAATTCCTCTTTCAGGGATTAATAAAAGATAACACATTGCACACTAAACATAAAAATCTTTCCCAACTTTTTCATACCTTCGCACCATGAGTGATTTTGTAGTATCCGCGAGAAAATATAGACCTAGAACCTTCGACGAAGTCGTGGGGCAAGGACACGTTTCTGAGACATTACGTAATGCACTCAAAACCAACCAAATAGCACACGCTTTCCTGTTTACAGGGCCTAGAGGCGTCGGCAAAACCACCATGGCTAGAATTTTGGCGCAAGTCCTAAACTGCGAAAAGCCTACGGACGACATGAGTGCTTGTAATGCGTGCTCTTCGTGTAATTCTTTTAACGAAAGTGCTTCCTTTAACATCATTGAACTTGATGCCGCTTCCAACAATAGCGTAGAACACATCCGATCCCTGATTGAACAGGTGAGGTTTCCGCCCCAACAAGGGAAATACAAAGTATTCATCATTGATGAGGTACACATGTTGTCTTCTCAAGCTTTCAATGCTTTTTTG
>JAJRQS010000404.1 GCA_024280135.1 Bacteroidota bacterium
ATTCATCGGGAGTCTTCTGAACAGCAGATTGTGCTGTCAACCTAGAGTATAAACTCTCTGCCTCCAATAATATATTATATGTTCTTAGCGCTTCTTTAAATTCTTGGTCATACTTTTTAAACATCTTTGCTTTTTCCAGCATATATAAATGCCTAATCATGCGAAGTAGAAACAATGTAATATCCCAAAAATCTTCTTCTTTGGCTTTTTTTAATAATTTAATTGCCTCCTTCAAACCTACAATTTTGCCTCCTCCAAGAATAAGCAATTTGATTTCAAGAAACTTCCGTTGGATTTCAAAATATCTTGTTTCTCTTGAATCCCGTTGCGGGTTTAAACTGAAACATAAATTACCCCTTAATAATTTCTTTTTTAGATCTCTCTTTAGTTTGGAGTATGCGGCTCTAGTTGAAACCGTACTTTCTTTATATATCCGCAGAACAGCTTCCTCATCCGTACTAACCTCTGAGCCCTTAACCAAATCATAAAACATTCTGATTTTTGTTCCTTGGCGTAGTAGAGCAATTATATTTTTCTCATTTTTCTTGTCCCTCGAAATAACACCAACAATTTCCTTGATTTCTTCCATTAAGTCTATTCTTCCCTTAAAAACACTGCAAACTAACACAAAAAACCAAAAGCCACATACAATATCTATAACTTTATCACCTCATCTACACCTATCTTATCCTTAATTTATACATTTTATATTTCTACATATATGCTTTCTGTACGAAAAAAAATAAAAAAAACATATATTTTGAAGTAATTTTCACCCCATATATTTTGATTTTCCCTATTCGTAATTCGCTTATTATCAATATCTTTTATTAAAATGTTGTTTCAAAAATTAAAAAATCCTTGGTCTAAAAGGATAAAAAAATGCCTTTCAGGGTTAATCAAATATCTACAATTTTGCCTTATCGTTCTTTTTAATCACTAAATCTTTCAAATTATGAAAAAGTTATTCTTTGCATTCTCTTTTTGTTTTGTTTCTCTTTTTGCTGCACAAGCACAAACGACTACCGTCACAGACCAAAGTTCAACAGAAATCCAATCTCAATCTGACTGGATCATCATTGAAGACATTATGATTGGTTTATAATAATAAAAAAAAGGTTGCCTTAGGGCAACCTTTTTTTATTCAATGGATGAAAGCGCAAAACAGTATCTCTCAAAAAAGCTGTATCCAAGTGCGTATAAATTTCGGTTGTTGTAATAGACTCATGTCCAAGCATATCTTGCACGGCTTTCAAATTAGCTCCACCTTCTATTAAATGAGTCGCAAATGAATGTCTAAAAGTATGTGGGCTGACTTGCTTCTGAATCCCACACGATCTCGCTAATTCTTTTATCATTAAAAACACATATACCCGAGTCAGTTTTTTTCCTCGCCTATTTAGAAACAGAAAATCCTCGTGCTGCGGATCAATATTCATTTGTTTACGCCGAACACCTTCGATGTACAGTTGAATATGCTTAACCGCTTCTTCCCCTATCGGAATAAGTCGCTCTTTATTATTTTTACCAACGACCTTTATCAATTCTATTTCTGGAAAGAAATTAGACAGCCTCAAGGTCACTAATTCAGTCACACGTAAACCACACGCATAAAGGGTCTCCAACATAGCTCTATTACGAGTGCCATGATTCGTTGACAAATCAATCTCATCCAACATCAACTGTATCTCAACGTACCGAAGTACATCCGGTATTTTACGATTAGACTTAGGCATTTCTAGTTGAGCCGCAGGATTGTCATCTATCTGATCCTCTACTACTAAATATTTATAAAAAGCTCTTATACCCGACAAGATCCGGGCTCTAGAAGTCTTCTCCAAGCCCATCTCTGCCATCCAAATCAACATTTGACGCAAGTCCTCCGCTTTCACAACTGTCGGCAATACAATAGACTCTGTCAGTTCAAAGTATTGCTTCAGTTTCTCCACATCTCGTACATACGCCATAATCGAATGCTCCGACAAACCCCGTTCGTACATTAAATAAGATTGAAATCCAGATAGTGCAAGTTTCCAAGTCATCAATTCACTAATATTATTAAAAAAAAGCTGTTGATAGAAGACCATCAACAGCTTTTACGCTTATTTAAGGCTCTCTTACTGCTTGACTGCTTTAAACAACCTCAAACCACCTACTTCGTCTATCACTTTGACAAAATATAAACCTTGGGGTTTATTTGACAAATCCACTGTGATTTGGGTTGACTTTTCAGACCGTGACAAAACCAATCGACCTTGAATATCAAAAATATCTACTTGTTGAAGCAATAAGCCATTATTCCCCTTTATGGACAATGAGGCACTAAACGGGTTAGGTGCAATCGTAATTTTTCCATCGTTTAAAACCTCTTCATTGGCGATCACTAAAGACCGAGTTCCATTCGCAAACCAATTACCCCATCCTGCGCTGGAGACTAAAGATGCTAATTCCCCTCCACTTAAATATTCATATTTGCTCGCCGCAAGAGGCACGCCTACGATGTCTGTCCCACCCAATTGAGCCTTGGTGTCTACCAATAAAAATTGATCACTCGGGGCAAAAGAAGGGCGAGACCAAGTATCATTATTTGCAATAATAGCGGAAGCACCCGTCTCAATATTAGCTCCTCTTAAAGTATGATTTCCCTCAGCATCTTGATAATCAAAAGCAATTATATAAGGAGAATTTTTGGCGAAAGTCGGATTTCCTACACTTGTGTTTTCTGGAAGCCCTGTAAATAACTTTGAAATAAATCCATCTGCCCAAGTCCCATTCTCCCACACATGAACAAACCCAATATCCCAAAACGCTATATCCTGTCCTTGACTATTCTGAATACTGCTAAGCGCATCGTACATCACATACTCTCCCGAATAGTCAAAATAAAGCACATCGGCTTGCTTGACATTATCGGTAGTGACCCCCGAAGTATTTGTTGGATTATACAATTTAAATCCTTTCCAACTGCTATTACCAAAGTCATAAATATAAATAATATTACTCTCAGTCTCTACGGCTACAATCCGACTCCCATCTGGAGAAACAGCTACATTTACATTATTTGAATTCGAAGTTATATTTAGAACATTGTCAGAAAAAGTATTCGCATTCCAATCAAATCCGATTTTTCGGATCACCTTGTCACTTGCCACATAGTAAATAGCAGAACCATCATCCGTCACACTGGGTTGACTGATCGTTTCTTTCGAAGATTCAAAACCACCTATTACTGTCCCAGCTCCATTTGCAAGACCTAGCTTACCATTGCTTTTCACAAAGACAATATAGTCTGTTCCAGGGTTTGGTTGTAAATCATTTTGGTACTCTCCACCTGGGTTGCCTCCGCCACCACCACCAGTGCTAGGCCCTGTAATTCCAACTGCATCCAGTGCGTCACCTACTTCAGTAACTTCATTACTCCCTGCTCCATGAATATCCTCTGCTGCTGTCAGTACTGCAATTCTTAAGTCTTTAAATTGAGCGCTTGCTGTTAAATAATCCTTGAGTGCCTTATAGTAAATTTGCTCTGCTTTGTCTTTGCCAATTTCTGTTGCAAGTAAGTAGTAAGCTTTATTCGTAATGCCACTATTGATATGCACACCTCCATTATCTTGGTTGCCATAGTATTGTTCATTAACATGAGCCGGTTGCCATCCATTATCTCCAAGTTGACCTCCACCATTGTGGGGATTTTGTAAATCTCTCAATGCACCGGAAGGAAAAACATTTGTGACCACATCTTCGCCCATCTTCCAATCATCCCGATCTATCATTGCGCCAAAAATATCTGCAAATGATTCATTCAGAGCGCCAGACTCTCCTTGATATTTTAAATTAGCCGTATTCTGAATAACACCATGCGAAATTTCGTGACCCGCTACATCCAAAGCTCCAGCTAGTGGCTTGAACGCCTGATCGCCATTTCCATAAAACATCGCAGATCCATTCCAAAAAGCATTATCCATTCCTTGACCATTTTCATCCGCCACATTAATTATTGAATAGACCGTTCCTCCAGTTCCATTAATCGAATTTCTGCCAAAAGTATTTTTATAATACTCATAAGCCACACCTGAATTATAATGTGCCGAAACCGCTATTTGATCAGACCAACTTGTACTTGTATTTGTCAAATGAGAAACTTGAAAGTTTTGATTCTGTGGGCTACCATTATTTCCATTAATTGTAAATATTGCACCCACGGGTTCGTCTGGTAGATTAGAACTACCTGCTTGAAACATCGGACGAGTTACATCAATCAAAAAATTAGTATTTTCACTATTTACTTGATAAGTTTTCAACTGACGTAAGATACCATTTAAATCTATTCCACTAGCATCTAACGAGCCATCCAACGGATCATATAGAGCTGTATTATTTTTTGGCGCAAGCTCAACCTCTTTCTTCCTTACCAAAAAATCTTTCTTAATATTTGTTTTTTTGATTGCGGCCTCAATCGCCTCATCATGAGCAAATTTACAGCTATTAATGTGCTTATTAAGTATTGCACCAGAATATGCATCTACCACATAGATCCATTGCTCTGTTATATTTGGATGAATTTTTACCTCCCATGCCAATCGTGGTTTTGCATCTTCCGTTGAATAATAAATTATCAATGAAGTTTCGATTTGATGCTCAGGCGCAAATTGGGCTATAAGACCTTCTCTACTCCAAGTCGTTAATTTTGCCTCCTTTCCTAAATCCACCTTGACAACTTCTTCTGCATTCGCTTGCGCAAAAGTTGGATTAGTATTTACTTTTGGTGTCGGATAATAATTACCATTAAAACTAACAATCGTTCCTTCTTTTGCATGTAAGATCACTTCGCTATTCTGAATCTGTATTCCATTAAAGTATTGATTCATTCGGATATGCACCTTCCCAAATCTATCGGTTTCTGTCTTAGAAATAATAAACTCTTCCATCGGATTTTTAATACCCATACGTGCCTTGAACTCTTCCAAATACAAATAGGCTTGATCTTCTACATGGACACTACGCTTATCGACAGACAAGCTTCCTTTTACCCATGTGGGTCTGCCTTGCGGCGAAAAACCAATGACTTCTATCGGGCTACCCAGCGTCGTTTTCGGTTTCGTTAACGGCGCCCAAGGTATGGATTGAAATCTATTCAGCGGGGTATCAAAAAAAGTATTCGATCTCGGCAATGATTTTGCTGGAATCGCTATTTCATCAACTTTCGTAAAAGTCTTTTGAGCGAAAGCCGCTTGCGCAAAAAACAAAGCTAGCATAATGGGAAAAATAAATTTCATAAGTTCGTGTTTAGGAATTAGCAATAATCTGGAAGGGACAGACTTATCGGTTTGTAGTGCTTGTTTTAACATCTGGTTTTGGGAGTAGTTGCATAAATTCGGAGAAAAGAGAGTCCAAAGATGGGTTCAACAATTGCTGTTCGCGACCCCACACAAGTTCAACCATATCTTCTCCTTTTTTATACTTAATGAAGTAGTACATATTACCAGGCTTATTGTACTTCATTTCAAGCAAGCCCATTTTTTCAGCCTTTTTAAAAAGCTTTTTGATTTTTCTACGTTTTAGTTTCTCTTCTTCTATAAGAGAACCTCCATATTCTTTGAATAATTGTCCATTCGGCAATACCGAGTATTCTTTAACCATTCCTGTAAATCCTCCTCCTGAACCAAAAACAAGGCGATCGCCTTTGTACTCCTCGATATTATACTTAGTCGTTCTGCAACTCTGCCACAAGAGTAGGCTACCAACAGCCAAAAGAAAAACAAATAGTAAACGCATACTTTTTTTATGCGAATGTATAGTTTTTTTTGCATATATGCTTGATTTGACGCAAATGCCAGCTGAGAAATCGAAGAACTGAAGAACCGAGGAACCGAACGTAAAAATGAAATGGAAACCATGAACAAAATTTTTCATCCGCTTAATCCGTGTCATCCGTGTGCCATAACCCATAATCCGTGAAAATCCGCTTAATCCGTGTCATCCGTGTGCCATCACTTAATCCGTGAAAATCCGCTTAATCCGTGTCATCCGTGTGCCATCACCCTTAATCCGTGAAAATCCGCTTAATCCGTGTCATCCGTGTGCCATCACTTAATCCGTGAAAATCCGCTTAATCCGTGTCATCCGTGTGCCATCACCCTTA
>JAJRQS010000405.1 GCA_024280135.1 Bacteroidota bacterium
CCTAAACGGCAAAACGCATCTACGTATCTTTTGCCGCTATTGCTGATAAACTTCATTCTCCTCCGATTTTAATTCTATTATAATCTTTGGACTCTTTTTCTTGGTGAGTAAAATTTTATCTTTATGATAAAAGATAACTATACTATACCTCAATTTAATTAAACTATCCTACTACACGATTGCTTTAAAGATAAGCATCACACCAAGCGTATGCGGATAGGAGGATTGGTAATTCGCTTCTATAGGTGTAGTGGTCACCAATTCATATCCTTTATCTGCTTGCTCCATTAAAGCAGCCTGAACATCTCTAGCAAGCTGATCGCCATTTGGTTCATAGGTCATTGACAATACTTTTTTTGTCACAATCTCGGATCTAATAAAAAGGGTCTTGTATGCTTTCATCTTTTGTTTTTTTTTGTAAATGTAATGATTAAAATACAACCGAATGTTAGTATTTCTCTAGAGGTACAGGGAGAAGGGGCAAGGAGAAAAAAATTCGGGCATTCGTGGCAAAAAAACTATCTAGTGCCTGCCTGAATCGGCAGAGGCAGCTGCATTTAGAGGGAAAGGGCGAAGGGGAAAGAAGAAAAAATGGTGTTGCGGTTTTAGGTGTTAGGGTTTTAAGGTGGGTTCAAATAAAAATTCGTGAATTCGTGACTTAACACCAGTCTAGTGTGTTTTAATTCAGACATTCGTGGCAACCTGCAATCTGAGCAGTAGAGAAATGCAAGGCAACATAAATTATGCTCAATCGAGCTTCTAAAGAACCCAAATCAAACAAAATCTTTCAACACGAATAGAAGATGTCGTGGGAGAAAAAAGTTTGTTTTATTTTTCAACATTGGCACTTTAAAATTTTCATCAGAATAAATTCTAAGAATCTTGAATATGAAATACGTATTTTCTTAAATCGTAATTACATAGCCAGTAATACATATAAAAAAATATAATATTTAAGAAAAGTGTGTGAAGGGTGTGGATAAGTGGATAAATATGTGGAGAACTCTGCTACATTCCACTCTTTTCCACAATACCACTAGTCGTTATCCACAAATGTGGAGAAGCAATCGTATTTGTTTTAGTTTTTATGTCAATATTTTTACTTAGCT
Organism: Bacteroidota bacterium; assembly: GCA_024280135.1. Classification (GTDB taxonomy): domain Bacteria; phylum Bacteroidota; class Bacteroidia; order Chitinophagales; family Saprospiraceae; genus HyVt-613. Next base: position 1,110 of record JAJRQS010000405.1, read on the forward strand.
TTGAGGAAAAGGACAGAATAAGCGGATAAAAAGCCTTGAATTCGATTCTTTTAATACTAAATATGTTCTTTTTCCCAAGATTACGGCTTCAAATAATTTGAAAATGTTCTTTTTGGATACCTAAAAATAAAATTGAAACCTTTTACGAAAGTAAAAAAAAAGTGTTTCAAATACAAACAACAAAGTAACTGTGAAATCAAACGAACACAACGGAATTACCACAAAAAGATCCGTACGAAAAAACAAAATGGCTGATAGTCAAAACAATATGTTTGGCAAACTTCCTCCCCAAGCTAGGCAATTAGAAGAGTCTGTATTGGGCGCCTTAATGAGAGATAAAGAGGGATTAATAAATGTCATTGACATTTTAGTTGCAGAAGCTTTTTATGTGGATAGACACAAAGACATCTATACTGCGATCCTTCATCTATTCGAGAAGTCACAACCTGTGGATTTGATGACCGTCACAGAGCAACTGAAGAAAGATGGCAACCTCACTAAAATTGGTGGACCACACTATATAGTAGAGCTTACAAATAAAGTGAGTTCCGCGGCCAACATAGAATACCACGCTAGGATAATATCTGAAATGCACATCAAAAGGGAATTGATTAACCTTTCGACGAAAGTCATGCATGAAGCCTATGAAGATACTGGAGATGTTTTTGACTTGCTAGAGATAGCTGAACAAGGGCTCTTTGCCATCACCCAAAACAACCTATCCAAAAATTTTGAAGAGATGAGCGGACTATCTGCCTTGGTCGTCAAAAAAGCCGAGGAACTGAAAGATAAAGGAGATGGACTCACCGGTGTCCCTTCTGGTTTTACCGCTTTGGACAAAATCACCTCTGGTTGGCAACCCTCTGACCTGGTCATTATTGCCGCTCGTCCAGGTATGGGTAAAACTGCGTTGACATTGGCGCTTGCGCGAAATGCTGCCCTAGATTACAAAAAAGGGGTGGCTATTTTCTCCTTAGAAATGGGTTCCGTTCAGCTTGCGCAAAGAATCTTAGCAGCTGAATCCGAAATTAATATGAAAAGTATTCGGACAGGACAAATGGAAGCACATGAATGGGTACAATTTCAAAAAACTATCGAAAGAATGTCTGAAGTTCCTATCTTTATTGATGACACACCGGCCATCAATATCTTTGAGCTCAGAGCCAAGTGCCGTCGATTAAAATCTCAAAAAGGATTAGACATGATCATTATCGATTACCTCCAGTTAATGACGGCAGGAGGCGATAGCAAAAATAAAAACCGGGAACAAGAAATTTCTATGATCTCTAGATCGCTTAAAGCATTGGCTAAAGAACTCTCTGTTCCCATCCTAGCGCTATCACAGCTAAGTCGTCAAGTAGAAGCGCGTGGAGGAATCAAACGCCCCCAATTATCCGATCTACGGGAATCAGGAGCGATCGAGCAAGATGCGGATATCGTAACCTTTATATATCGTCCTGAATATTACGGATTAGAAGAAGACGAAGAAGGAAACTCAGTTGTGGGTATGGCCGAATTTATTATTGCCAAGCATCGAAACGGACCCACTGATACCGTTAAACTTCGTTGGATTGCAGATTATGCAAAATTTGCCGAATATGAAGAGGTCAATTTTGAAAATATGCCTGCAGGATTAACAAATGCCCCAAACGCCATCACAAGGCCTTCTAAAATGAACGACGACGATATAGGAGATGTCCCATTTTGATGCACCTTTAATTCAGGCATTCTCTAGAGGTAAAGGGTGAAGGGTATGGCGGTTTTAAGGTGTTAGGGTTTTATGGTGGGTGCTAATAGAAAAAGGTTCTTGGCGATTTGTAGTGGGTTTTTATTTTTGGGATACTATATCTAGTTTGGTTTGAACGGCTCGAAAGAGCCTATTGAACGCCAAAGGCTCTTTAAACGCTACGGTAAGTAGCCTTTGAACAAAAATAGGAACAAAGCCATTTTTAATGAGGAATTTCAAAAACCCACTACAAATGACGAAGAGCCTAGAAAAATTCGTGCATTCGTGGCTCCAGTCTAGTGCGTGTTTTAATTCGTGCATTCGTGGCAAAAAAAACTACCTAGAATCGGCAGAGGCAGGTGCATTTAGAGGGAAAGGGTAAAGGGAGAAGGGTATGGCGGTTTTAAGGTGTTAGGGTTTTATGGTGGGTGCCTAATAGAAAAAGGTTCTTGGCGATTTGTAGTAGGTTTTTATTTTTGGGATACTATATCTAGTTTGGTTTGAACGGCTCGAAAGAGCCTATTGAACGCCGAAGGCTCTTTAAACGCTACGGTAGTAGCCTTTGAACAAAAATAGGAACAAAGCCATTCTTAATGAGGAATTTCAAAAAAACACGCTTAGCGACGCCAAAAACCTCTTATTTCAAAAAAATTAAGCAAGTTTCTATCTTCTCACGTTGTTAAACATTTATTTTCAGTTTTATTACGCTGAAAAATTGATACAAATCAAGGGTATTCGTCCAAATATAAAAAATCTATAATACCTTATCCACCCTCTCCATATCTAACTAATAATAAACGCTTAATACATATAGATTTATTGAATAAGATATTTTTATTAAGCTATTTTTTTCGTAAAAGGCACAAAATCAACGTATTAACGAGTCACAACTTCGTCGATTTAAAGCCAGAATATTTGCATAAGACAATTTTATGCCCTTATCTTTGTCGCACACATTTGGTCATAAACTCCTCTTCCCTTGCTAAACCTATCCCGGGTCCCCCCACAAACCATTGAACACTACACTACAAACAATAATAACATGAGGAGTCTTTATTCTATTGGCATATTTACGATAAGTATGCTCATCTCAACACTCTCCCCTGCCCAAACGCCTGTTTTTGTAAACAACGCACCTACAACAGAAGCAACGACAGCAGTCGTTCGTTCATATTCCACGGTTGACATCACTAAGGATTTGAAAAAAATCAAGTCTGTTGTACCGATGAAAGCAGAAGGCTCCGTCCTTCGCATCATCCGTCGTTACCTTTATAACAATAAAACACATACCGAAGAAATGATCGGGCGTGCCTATTTGTACTTTCCTATGATCGAAAGATTGATGGCTGAGCACGATGCTCCTGAAGAGATGAAGTACCTAGCCATCATTGAATCCTCTTTGAAGCCTGTTGCTAAATCAAGAGTAGGTGCACGAGGTATGTGGCAATTTATGCCCGCTACCGCTCGAGAATATGGATTAGTAATCAATGACGTAATAGATGAACGGCTTGATCCAGAGAAATCAACGGTAGCAGCGATCCAATACCTAAAGAAGGCCAACAAACGTTTCAAGAGTTGGACACTTTCTCTCGCAGCATATAACAGCGGTGGCGGACGTGTCAATCGTGCCGTAAGACGTGCACACTCCAAAAACTTTTGGAAGTTAAAGCGCTTCCTACCAAAAGAAACTAGAAGCTACGTACCTGCTTATATTGCAGCGAGTTATGTGATGAAGCATTATGACGAATATGGGTTACAACCTGTTTTTCCTTCGCGTGATATGTATATGACAACTAAAATTAAATTGAATCAAGGCATTCAATTACATAAGCTTGGAGAGATCATCGGTGTTGAATACCATATCCTTAGAGATTTGAATCCTCAATACTTTACAGGTTATGTGCCTGCCAAGCATGAGTTTAACATTCCTGAGCGTGCAAATGCATACATTGAATCTTACTTCAATTTAGAATCCCTACACGATGTGCCTGTAAACGTTGGTTTTTCAAAGGTGAATCATTTTGTAACAAAAGAACAAACCCTATGGGATGTTGCAAAGATGTATCACTGCACCCCACAAGCTATCATGGATTGGAATGGTCTGAGTTCAAATAGCCTAGTTGAAAATACTTCTTTGGTTATATACAAGCCTGCCGTAAACCAGGGCCCTACACCTATTTATTCTTTACCTACGAAAATAAAAAACAACGTAAAGGTACTAGACAATCTACCTCAGCTTCCTGCGAATCTTGAAATGCAAGAAGACATCAGTCCGAAGGCTATTAACCGTGTCCATTCAACTAGAATGCGCCGTACAAAACTCAAGAAATATACCATTCGTAAAACCACTTCTCTATATAACATGGCGAATTGGTTGGATATAGAACTAGATGTCCTATTAAATCTAAATAAGGATTTGGTGAAGTCTAATCACCTTAGCCCAGGCACTATCATTACTGTACCTGGTAACTAATTTCCTTTTGTAAAGTGCTGAAGCATGATGATTTCTTTTCCATTAAGATGTCGAAACCATCCGCGCTTCAAATCTTTTTTTGTTAGACCCGCAAAATAGACCCTATCTAGTTTTTCTACTTTGTAGTCTAATTGCTCAAAAATACGTCGGATTACACGATTCCAGCCTATGTGAATCTCTATTCCAACGTTATTTTTGGGCTTTTTAGATATATAGCCGATTCCATCAACGATTGCGACGCCTTCTTCAAGCTTTATGCCCTTCTTGATCTTGGCTAGGTCTTTCTCTGTTAGCGGCTTATCCAGTGTAGCGTGGTATAACTTTTTCACTTCGCCCGAAGGATGACTCAATTTGTTAGCTAAGTCTCCATCATTCGTCAACAACAGTAACCCAGTCGTAGCCCGATCCAATCGCCCCACAGGAAAAATCCGTTGAGGAACTTTATCTCCTATTAAATCTAAGACCGTGCGGCGACCCCGCTCATCCTTAACCGTTGTAATCGTTCCTTTCGGTTTATTCATTAAGATATAAACTTTATCGAGTTGAGGAAAAAGCTTTTTGCCTTGATAACTAACGACATCTTTTTTGGTCACCTCAAATCCAGGATTAAGGTTTACTTTGCCATTCACTTTAATTTGCCCATCCTTGACTAATTCTGCTGCCTTTCGGCGTGAACAAATGCCTGATAATGCCACATACTTATTGAGCCTAGTTTTATCCGCAAGGACTTGAGTCGATTTGACAGGTTTATTTAATAAATTAAAATCCTTTCCGGGTCGCTTCTTCTTTTTTACTTTATCTCGTTGTCCCCTATGAAATTTTTTCTTCGCCATGACCTTTATTGGATTTGTATATTATGCAAAGGTACATTAAGTTTTACGTAGAAGGACCACGGAGGACGCGGATTGAGTAGATTCTTACGGATTTATTGTAAAGGTCTTAACGTCTTTTTATTCAAGTGCCAATCGTTCAATTGCTAAATCGAGCAAGCCGATAGGAGGAATCGGAGCTGTTGGGGCAAATAACCGTACAAAGCACATCTTACACTTACGTTCAAATTGAAGAATATAAAAACTGTTACAGACTTATGCTGTTATGCCTCCTGACTAAAACCAATAACGAATGCTAAAAAAAATAGATCCTTTTTACATCGCTTTAATTGCCCTGCTAGCAGGTTTTTTATGGTATCAAAAGTCTCTACAAGGACCGGATATCAGTGGCAAGATCGCGCCGGCTATCTCA
>JAJRQS010000024.1 GCA_024280135.1 Bacteroidota bacterium
TCGAAGAGCATATAAACGCTCGAAGAGCACATAAACGCTCGAAGAGCACATAAACGCTCGAAGAGCACATAAACGCTCAAAGAGCACATAAACGCTCAAAGAGCACATAAACGCTCAAAGAGCACATAAACGCTCGAAGAGCATATAAACGCTCAAAGAGCACATAAACGCTCAAAGAGCATATAAACGCTCAAAGAGCACATAAACGCTCGAAGAGCATATAAACGCTCGAAGAGCACATAAACGCTCAAAGAGCACATAAACGCGCAAAGCGCACATAAACGCTCGAAGAGCACATAAACGCGCAAAGCGCACATAAACGCTCGAAGAGCACATAAACGCGCAAAGCGCCATAAACTATGAAAAATTCTTTGTTGCTTTTAATCATTTTTGTTTTCAATCTTTCTTCTTTTGCGCAAGAACCTCCTAAAGATTGGTTTCATTTGGATCCCAAAGAGAACCAATATATGGGTGTAAGTACTTATAAGACATACCAGGAATTAATTAAGGATAAAAAAGGTAAAACGATTATCGTTGCTGTTTTGGATTCAGGTGTGGATCACGAACATGAAGACTTAAAAGATGTCATGTGGACGAATACAGGAGAAATACCCAATAATGGTATTGACGATGATGGCAATGGTTATATTGATGACATTCATGGTTGGAATTTTATAGGTGGAAAGAATGGCAATGTAAGTGCTGCACCATTAGAAATCACTAGACTTTACGCAAGTTTACATCACGAATATAAGGATGCTGATCCCCGTAAGCTTTCGCGAAAGGAAAAGAAAAAATATAGTCGCTATCTGGACATCAAAAAAGACTATGACAAATCATATTCAGATGTGAAAGCGCAATATGATAAAATAGGGGGTTGGTTAGATGAATTGACTACGTTACAAAAAGCTTATGGAAAAGATGATTTCACTTGGGAGGACATTCGTTTGGTAAAAGCAAAACACCCCAAAGCGAGCGAAGTGATCAAGATGATAAAACGTACGGGCTCTGCAAAAAAATTAAAATCTGGTTTAGAGCGTTCTTTTGATTATTATGACAAAAGTGTTCATTTTTACTACAACCCAGATTTTGACCCAAGAAAAGTGGTAGGAGATGATTATTCCAATAGTTATGAAAAATACTATGGTAATAATGATTCAAAAGGACCAGATTCTTCTCATGGGACGCACGTCGCAGGCATCATTGCGGCCTCACGAAATAATGGTATAGGGATTGATGGCATAGCCAACAATGTGCAAATCATGTCTATTCGGGCAGTTCCAGACGGCGATGAGACAGACAAAGATGTAGCCAATGGAATTATTTATGCGGTGGATAATGGAGCTAAGATTATTAATATGAGTTTTGGTAAGCCGTATTCTTGGGATAAAAAAGCGGTAGATAAAGCCATGAAATATGCCTCTAGACATGGGGTTTTACTGGTTCATGCTGCCATGAATGATTCTAAGAATGTAGATGAAAAAATTGTCTTTCCGAATGACCGGTATAAGAAACGAGGATTTTTAAATTTGTTTGGGCCCAAATATGTTAAGACTTGGTTGGATGTAGGAGCACTTTCGTGGAAAAAAGGAGAAGATGCCATTGCTACTTTTTCTAATTACGGAAAAAAGACCGTAGATGTTTTTGCTCCCGGGGTGGCTATTTATTCTACGACTCCAGAAAATACTTATGCTAGTTATAATGGAACAAGTATGGCTACGCCTGTTACAGCCGGTATCGCAGCAGTTTTGATGAGTTACTTCCCTACTCTATCTGCCAAAAAGATTAAAGCCATCATCATGGAATCCACTATTCCGCTTACCGTACAAGTAAAAAAGACAGATACGCAAGCGCTTGCGCCCATGAGTGAACTATGCATTACCGGTGGAGTGGTGAATTTATACCGTGCTTTTGTTTTGGCTGGGCGTTGATGTAGGTTCTACCGTAATATTAAATATGGCATTTTGTTACGATTGGGAGCCAAACCGTATTGATCAGACCGTTTTATGGTCAGTGGCGTTAATCTCTTGGATTTCCATGTTTTGAACGTTTTTTGAAAAAAGATGACCGTTCATTTCTGACGCAAATTATTTAACTTTTTTGTTTCATTTATGAACCGTATCTTTGTATTATTCGTTACATACGTGTGCTTTAACATGGCAAGTATGAACGGAACGAAGTGAAACCATCAATTGATATTGTAAAGAAACTAGCTGATACTATAGAAACCAATGTTGTTTTTTTACTAGCTGAAACAGATGATATTAATTCGCAAAAGGATCCTGATATGTTAAAAAGATTAAATGACTTACCAGAAAAAGACCGAACAGGAATCCTTTTTGTATTAGATGGCTTACTACGAGACGCAAAAATTCGCTTGGCTTACCCATAACTAAAATCATGAAAGAAATAACGTTAAAAATAAATGAAAACAAATTTAAGGTCTTTTTGGAGTTTATCCGAACGTTAGATTATGTAGAAGTAGATGAACCAACCGAAAAATTCATTTCAGAACTGACCAGCAGCCTAGCTCAAGTTAAACAAATGAAAGAAGGAAATCTACCCAAACAAAATGCCAAAGACTTTTTAAATGGCCTTTAAAGTAATCACCACTAAAGATTTTGAAAAATTCTTCAAGAGGCTTTTAAAAAAATATCCTTCACTCAAAAACGACCTTTTGAAGTTAATTGAAGTCCTAGAAGAAAATCCAAAAACAGGGATTAACCTAGGCAATAATTTATACAAAATTCGCATGGCTATCTCTTCCAAAAACAAAGGAAAATCTGGAGGATCAAGAATAATCACCTATGTCATTAATGAAGATGAAGAAGTTTATCTAATCCATATATTCGATAAAGGTAAAATTTCAAATATTCAAAAAAAGCTGGTTTTAAAAATACTTAAAGATGCTGGACTCAATTAATCCATCACCGCTAGGTCGTTTCCTAGGTGATTGCTTAATTCATAACGCTTCCAGCCTATTTTTTTGGTTTTTTTTTTGAATCTCTAGGTGTGCAAGTCTCCCTGTTATTCGAGTTGATTTCCTTGTTGTAAATCCTTCCATTCTGTGATTCAGACAACTTTAGATGTAGGTTAAATAAATAATTTTTGGATTCTTCGTATAGCCGGGTAATCCATATTTTTTCCAAAACCTGTTTTTTTCGTAGCATCCTTTATCCCAAAGCCCCGGAAAGGGCTTTGTGTAAAATGTTGCGAGAGTTAATATTTAGGCTCTTTCGCCTAAGAACCAATCAACTGGTCTATCATAGTCTAGACGAGTACCGTCTTCCATTATTGTAATCATGGAAAATAGCTCTAAACCTTTGTATCAATCAATTCCATTTCGAATCAGGCATATAAACTATACAACTTACTGAATTTTAGCAAGTTGCATATCCTACTTCAAACTTTAACATATTTTAACCAAAGAAAATCGAAGATAATAGCTAAAAATGAATTATCTTGGCAAAGTATTTTTAGCCGCAAGGCGTTTTTTTAACTATAAACTTTATGAAATGAAAAATTTTAATCTCTTATTCCTGCTAGGATTTATTCTGCTGTTAGCTAGCTGTGACAAAAAAGAAGAAGAATCCATTACTATCAATCCCTACCATGATGCATACGAAGAGGCTGCAAAAGTCTTAAACCTTCCAGAAATAGCGAATGATTATACCGTTCACTTTCCGGCTTATCTAAATAACAATTCTTTTTTTCCTGCTTCCGTAAACAATTCAAAAGCAACGTTGGGTAGAGTGCTATTTTATGATAAGAATCTTTCTAAGACAAAAGAGGTAAGTTGTGCTTCCTGCCACCAACAAGATAAAGGGTTTGCAGATGGAAAGCAATTCAGTGACGGCGTCAGTGGTCGGAAGACGACTCGAAATTCAATTGGATTAGGTAGCACCGTTAATTTTGGCGCTTATTATGGAACCGCTAGTTTCTTTAATATTAATTTCTTTTGGGATGATCGTGCTACTTCTGTAGCAGAGCAATCTCGTGGTTCTTTGACCAATTCAAAAGAAATGGATATGGATATGGACTTAGTGGAGCAACGTGTAAAAGAAAATGAGAAGTATTACAAATGGCTCTTTATGGAAGCCTATGCAGATGGCATCAATGAAGATAACATCTTGGATGCTATTCAACAATTTGTAAATTCTATGGGCAGTTACCAATCTGAATTTGATAAAGGAATGAATGCAAATAACGGTCAAGAATACAATCAGTTTTCAAACTTTTCAACTTCTGAAAATAGAGGTAAGAAAATTTTTATGGATAATTGTACTTCTTGCCACAGTAAATTTGCCGCTAGATCTAGTGTTCCTATGGCTAACAATGGACTAGCGATGACTTATGCTGACAAAGGAAAAGGTGCATTGACTAACAACTCTTATGATGACGGTGTTTTTAAAGTACCTTCTTTACGAAATTTGAGCTTGACCGCTCCGTATATGCACGATGGTAGTATTGCCACTTTGGAGGAAGTAGTCGAGCATTATAGTACGGGAATTGTTAAGCATAAGAACCTACATAACAATTTAAAAAGTGGTGATCAACCAAAACATTTAAATTTATCTGCAGAGCAAAAAGCAGACTTGGTTAACTTCCTAAGAACTTTTGATGATGAGACGATAGCTAGTGATGAGCGGTACTCAGATCCTTTTAAATAATACCTAGTTTTTATAGATCTCAACGCACTTCTCATCTATACTGGGAAGTGCGTTTTTACTATTAAAAAGAAGTTTTAATACTAATTATATGCTTCAAATCTCTTTTTTCGACAAATGGTCAATCTTTTTCTTATTCTTTGGTTCATGGCGATTTATAGTGGGTTTAAGAAAAATACCTATATTTGTGAATGGAAGGAATAGAATTATTTGCGGCTGCGATTGGTTTAAAAGCACCTTGGTCAATAGTAGAAATACACCTAGAACGTTCGGATGAAGAAA
>JAJRQS010000406.1 GCA_024280135.1 Bacteroidota bacterium
CGCTCTTTGGTTCCTTCTCCCAAAGTAGAGACATACGATTTAAAACCCGAAATGAGTTGCGAAGGCATTACCGACAAAGCTTTAAACATCCTAGAAGAAAAAACTCCAGACTTAGTCATTTTGAACTATGCCAATACGGACATGGTTGGACATACTGGCGTTTTCAAGGCAGCCATGAAGGCCGCTGAAGCTGTTGATAATCAGCTTGCTAGACTCGTAAATAAGGCTAAAGAATTGGATTATCGAATAGTCATCATTGCTGATCACGGAAATTCTGATTATTTAATTAATGACGATGGCACCCCCAATACTGCACACTCTTTGAGCCCAGTACCCTGTATCGTAATTGACTCAGACAACAATAGCTATCAAGTAAAGAATGGGAAATTAGCAGACGTAGCACCCACTCTGTTATATTTAATGGGGCTAGCTATTCCATCCGAAATGACTGGGAAAGTATTAATTCAGGATTAAACTAAAAATATGAGCCAATTTGTCATTGTTGGATACGGAGGACATGCTTATATTGTTTGCGATATTTTAAAAGCAAACAACAAAAAAATCCATGGGTATTTTGAGCAATCCGAAAAAGAAAAGAATCCATTCAATTTAAAATACTTAGGAAAAGAAACACAAAAAGGATCCTCTGACTTATTCCTTCAAAATGAGTGGTTTGTGGCTTTTGACAACAATCATTTTAGGAAGTTTATTACTCAAAAGTTACTGCATCGAAACATCGGTATGCCCGCAAGCATTTTCCATCCTAGCTGTCAGATAGGAGAAGGGGTTCCCATTGGCACCGGTTCTTTGATTGGGTCAGGTACTATTATTAATATTTTATCAAATATTGGGGACTCTGCTATTATCAATACACATGCAACTATTGGTTATGAATGTCAACTCTCAGACTATGTGCATATCGCTACGGGTGCCGTCTTGGCGAATAATGTTAGTATTGGGGAACGAAGTTTTGTCGGAGCGAATGCGGTAATAAAAGAAGGGATAAAAATTGGAAATGAAGTGAGAATTGGTGCCGGCAGTGTAATTATCCAAGATGTCGAAGATGGCAGTACCATCGTAGGCAACCCAGGTCGTGTCATTAGTCTGAAATAGTATGCCCATAAAAAGAAAAGTACCTGTCATTGGTTTTGTCGGTTTTAGTGGGTCGGGTAAAACCACATTTTTGACGAAAGTCATCAAAACCCTTCGGGGCAAAGGATTTTCTGTAGCCGTGATTAAACACACGCACCACCAGTTTGATATTGACAAAAAGGGCAAGGATAGCTATCGCTTTCGAGAAGCCGGTGCACAACAAGTTATTTTGGGCTCAAAGCGTCGATTTGTAAAGATGGTCGAACTAAATGAATTTGATCCAGAGCCTAGCCTTGCGATGCTTATTGAACAACTAGATCCTGACACTTTGGATTTCATTCTTTTTGAAGGTTTTAAGCATGAGCCATATCCCAAGATTGAACTCAATCGAGCTGCACACCCTAAGGATTTTATGTTTCCAAATGACAAACATATTATTGCCTTAGTGACGGATAAAACGCCTACCGTTCCTATTCCTATATTTGGGTTATCTGATATTGATAAAGTTGTTAAATTTTTATTAAACCTAATTTAATCTGTATATTTCAAAACGGAAGAACCACTAAATTAATGATGCCATCAAACATTAAATAGAATTTCGTACCTTTCGGACAAATAAAAGTAAACATGCAACTAAAAGACATTGCCACTACTCCTCCGCTGAATATCACCAAGAAAAAAGCGGTTGCAGCGACTAAGCTATATGCTAAAAAAATTGAGACGCTTCAATATCGTTTGCTTGCGCAAAAAAAATATAATGTACTCGTTGTTTTTCAAGGCATGGATGCTAGCGGAAAAGATGGTGCCGTCAAGAAAGTATTTCGTTATTGTACACATAACGGCATACGGGTCGAGGCTTTCAAAAAACCGACAGCGTTAGAATTTGACCATGATTTTCTTTGGCGAGTACATAAAGTCGTTCCCCGAAAGGGAGAAATAGTCATCTTCAACCGCTCACAATATGAGGACATTTTAATCCAATGGGTCCATGGATGGATAAGTGATAAAAAGCGAGATAGACGCATGAAAGCCATCAATGCTTTTGAAAAAAATCTCCAAGAAGATAATAATACTATTATTTTAAAATTCTACTTACACCTTTCCAAATCTTGCCAAAAAATACAATTAACCGAACGAATTACAGAACCCACCAAGCGGTGGAAACACAATGACGGCGATTGGGAAGAGCGAAAACATTGGGCAAAATACATGGAAGCTTATGAATATGTTTTGCATAATTCTGACATCCTTTGGACTATAGTGCCCGTCGATAAGCGGTGGTATCGCGACTATGTTGTTTCCAAAACTATTGCGGACGCCTTGTCCAAACTAGACTTAACCTTGCCTTTTGAAAAAGAAAAAAAGTTTACCCCAAATATATGAAGATACTTATTATAGCGGCGACCAACGAAGAAATACTTCCTTTTCTAAAATGGAAAGATACATTTGATAAACAGCAAGATAAAAATCAGGCAGAATCTTTGAATGGACACCAAATTGACACCTTGGTAACGGGTGTTGGATTAGTCGCTACTACTTTTCATTTAACCTATGTATTGAACCACAATGAATTTGACTTGGTTATACAAGCGGGCATAGCTGGCTCCTTTCAAAAAGAATTTCAAATTGGAGAAACTGTCTTTGTTGTATCGGAGGCATTTTCTGATTTGGGCAGTGAGAGCAAGGATGGGCAGTTAATATCCGCTTTTGATTTGGGTTTTATCGAAGTTGATGCGTTTCCATTTACGCAAGGACAAATCA
>JAJRQS010000407.1 GCA_024280135.1 Bacteroidota bacterium
AGAGTATGTTGTCACAGTGTTTGGATCTAATCCAGTAATCACTCTTACCACATATACATCTCCAACGGCAACAGGATTTGATTCAGCATCAACCATCGTACCAGCATCAAAAATTGCCAAAATTTCAGCTTGTGTCAATACTGCATCAAAATCGACTCCTGTAGTTGATTTTAGAGAAACGCCAAAACCACTAGTTGCGTTAGCAGCGGAAATTGTTTTTTTCCATGGATTTCCGCCATTGTCTTTGATGTGAGGTGTACCAGAAACAGTAGATTGAGCCGTACCATCTCTAACGTCTAGACCACCTTTCATGGCCCCTTTATTATTCCAAAATTGGAAAGCGGCCGTACCATCCATTTCTAAATCAGTCGTTGGTGCTGGCTCAGAAACAACGATGACGATATCAGTTTCTGCAGTTTTACCATTCTCATCTTCTACGGCAAGTGTAAAGGTCTGTGTATCATAAGTGTTTTGAGAACGCAAAGATACTTTCCAAGTAAATCCATTCTTATCGTTAGCATCAAGGATGAGGATAGGATTAGAAGAAGGGTTTTCGCCCTCAACTAAGAAATTATCAACATCTAGTTTCACTCCGCCATTGGTAACCGTAAATACTTTTAAAGCTACGCTACCCGTATCGGCTTTTACATTAAGAGTAAATAATGCACTTGTGTCCGTTGTGAAAATAGTATCATGAAAACCAGTAGTCAAAATCTCAATTGATGGTGGATCTTGAATAGGCTCAGGTGTGATAACTGGATCTTTGTCACATCCTGTGAAAATAACTGCGCCAATCATCATTAGAAAAGCAAACTTCATTACATTTTTTATCATCGTAATTCATTTTTGTGTCCATTTATGCAAGTTTGACATTGCACAAATATTGTTTAGAAAAAGTGTGTTTGGCCATAACTATCTGATTGTCAGTCTCTTGTAAAAGATAGTTTTGACTTATATTTGTTAGTGCAAAAGTAGCTACTCTCACACTTAAACACAAGGTAAAAAGTGTTAATATATTGCAATGAAGTGGATAAGAAACGAAAAGATTACTTCTTTACTTTGAAAGACCAAAGAATTTTCATTTCAGCAGCGACTGTTCCATCTGGCAGATACGCTTTAGAGATTGCTTCGAAAGTAACCCCTTCTCCAGTTCGAACGGCTTCTTCAATGGTCTCAATGATGGCTTTGCCTTGGTTGCATTTGAAAACAAGGGTTTTATTCGCTTTTTTGTAAAAAGAAGCTTCAAATCCAGTAACCAGCATAGATAGACGAGGAGCTGCTTCTTTGGCCGCAAGGACCAAAAGACCCGTAGATAGCTCTGCCGCAGCACATTGAGCAGCAAAATAAATGGATTTAAAAGGATTTTGGGATCGCCATCGATAGGGTAGTTTTACTTCCGCAAAATCTGGATTGACTGTTTGGACTTTCATACCACTAAAAGCTGCCATGGGTAAAGACTTCCATAAATAAGCTTTCATTTGAAAACCATTATTCAATTGTTTGAGAAGCTTTTTTGTTTTAGGATGATTGGCATCGAATGTATAAAGGCTCATTTTGTCGGGTTTAAGTACACAAGGTAACGTAATTCTTCTTAATTTTGGCTAAAAAGATGGAATTAAACCAAGCAGAGTTTGATGAGAAGGTGCTTAAAGCCAAAAAGCCCGTGGTGGTGGAAATATGGGGATTACGCTGTAGCTTTTGCGAAAAGTTAGATCCTATTTTTAAGGAAGCTGCCAGTGAAATGGGCGAAACGGCTTCTTTTTACCAATTATTAGCGAATGACAATATTGAGCTCTCCAGGAAACTAAAAGTCATGGGAGTGCCGATGATGTTGTTTTATATTCACGGCGTACTCATTGCAAAAATGAAAGGACTGAAATCTAAAAAACAGATTCTCAGCCAATTAGAGAAGATGAAGAACTACACTCCAAAGGAGGCTGAGAAAAATAAGTACAAAACAATCCTAAAACGCCTATTGGGTAAATAAAGGGTAACAGCAGAATAACTCACAAAGTCATAGCCCCGATATCCCGCATTATTTTTTCCGAAAGGTTGTCGGCAACAGTAGGCGTCGTGCTTTCGGAGATGATGCGCATGATGGGTTCCGTATTAGAACCCCGTACATGCACCCAACCCGCATCCAAATAAATCTTCAATCCATCCTCATTATTCGTTTTGTATTTATGGTACTTTTCCTGTAGGTTGTAGATGACTTGATCGATTTGACTTTGTGGAAGTGAAACCTTGTTTTTAGACAAATAGTAGTCTGGGTAAGAATTTCTTAAAGAAGAAGCTTTGCGCCCAGACTTGACCATAAAGGACAAAAATAAAGCAATACCAATGACGGCATCACGACCATGGTGGAGTGGGGGATAGATGATTCCACCATTTCCTTCTCCTCCGATTACGGCATCAACCTCACGCATCTTCTTTACTACGTGCACTTCTCCAACAGAAGACTCAAAACGTTGACAGTTATGCTTTTGTGCTACATCAGTTAAAGCAGCAGAAGAAGACATGTTTGAGACCACAGGTCCTTTTTTGTACCGTAAGACATAATCCGCAACAGCCACTAAAGTATATTCTTCCCCAAAGAATTCTCCCTTCTCAGATACAAATACTAATCGATCAACATCAGGATCTACAGAAATACCAAGATTGGCTTTTTCCTTCACGACTGCTTTCATGAGGCCACGTAGATTTTTCTCTACGGGTTCAGGATTGTGTGCAAACTCCCCATTAATTTTTCCATTGAGTAGGATAACTTCGCAACCCAATTGCTCTAAAAGGGGTGGGATAATCAGTGCGCCAGTTGAATTGATCGTATCGACCACTATCTTCAAACCCGCTTTTTTTATTTCAGCGACATCCACTAAATCATCCTCTAATACTTTCTGTATGTGATAAAGATGTTCTTCCTCGACCTGCGTCCGTATGCCCAATGCTCCGACTTCTGCAAATTTGCAATTGCGGTTCGACAGATTATCTAGCAATATTTGAATGCTTTCTGAAGATAAAAATTCTCCTTTTTGGTTAAGAAATTTAAAGGCATTCCATTCTTTAGGATTGTGGCTTGCGGTGAAGATGATGCCGCCAGTTGCTTCGTAATGGGTAACGGCCATTTCTACTGTTGGGGTAGTGGAATAACCCAAGTCTATGACATCTACGCCCATCGAAAGTAAGGTGTTAATGGCGAGTTCGCTAACAATCTCGCCAGTGATGCGTCCATCTCGTCCGACGACGACTTTAGGTTTTGTAAATTGTCCCTGAAGCCATTCACCATATACGGCTGCATAATTGACTATTTCGTAAGGGGTCAGGTTGTTGCCAGGTTCATTGCCAAAAGTGCCTCTGAATCCTGATACCGTTTCTTTAAGTGCCATTTGTATGTTTTGAGTTAGCCTAGAAATAAAAGGATGTTGTGCTAAGCTTGCGCAAAAATCCGAAATTTAATCTAATTGACCAACTAAAGCCCCTTTTAATTTGAGGGTAAGGAGGTATTGATTACATTTGTGTATGGATAAGGAATGGTTTGAGGATTGGTTTGATACGTCTTGGTATTATAGATTGTACAAAAACAGAAATGACAGGGAAGCGCAGGCCTTTATGGATGCATTGATTGAGTATCTTCAACCTGAATCAAATAGTCGAATACTAGATTTAGCATGCGGTAAAGGGCGACATTCGGTTTACCTTTCGGAAAAAGGATATGAAGTTACAGGGGTGGATTTGTCCAAGGAGAGCATTGCCTATGCAAAGCAATTTGAACAGCCTAATTTACATTTTGAGGTACAGGATATGCGTCAGCTTTATAAGCCCAAATACTTTAACTACATATTTAACCTCTTTACTAGTTTTGGCTATTTTCAAACGGAAGGTGAGCATGTTGATGTCCTAAGAAACATGGGTCTAGGGTTGAGAAAAGATAATAAACAAAGTCGAATAGTGATTGATTTTTTAAATGCAAATAAAGTTCGTAATAGATTGATATATAATGAATTGATTACTGATAGTGATATTGAATTTGAGATTAATCGAACCACTGATGATCAGTTTGTAACGAAGCAAATAATTGTACACGACCAAGGCAAATCGTATTCTTTTCAGGAGCGAGTCCGGTTATTTGAATTAGCGGATTTTGAGCGAATGTTTGCGCAAGCAGG
>JAJRQS010000408.1 GCA_024280135.1 Bacteroidota bacterium
CATGCCTACTTTATATCAAATGACAATAAGCCTTTTGCGCAAGCGAAGACCCTTGCGGAAAATCAAGGCGGTTATCTAGCTGCGATAAATACACAAGCAGAAAATGATTTCATCAAATCCAATTTAGGATCCAATTTGGTTTTCATTGGTTACAATGATGCTACTTCAGAAGGCACTGGACAATGGACCAATGGTGATCCCGTTACACTTGATTTAAGTTACGGAAATTCTACTACTAATGACTATGCCGTAATGAATTTTTGGGCGGGGACGTGGCAGCTAACAAGTGGCCAAGGATATCGAAAATATATTTTGGAAATGGATTGTGGGGGTACTACTGGTGAATCAAATCTAGTGGTACGAAATGTCAATTGTCCAAATAGCTATCCAATACCAGGAAGCCAATTTCCTGTTTCCGTTATGGTTTCCAATCTTGGAAATACAACTTCATCAGCTAAACCCTTATATTTTTATCAAAAAAATTCCACTAACAATGGCGGGGCAGTTGATCTTTCTTTTGGTTCTTTTAGTGTTCCTGCCCTGGCGCCAGGTCAGTCCATCACGCTTAGTAAAACTTTTACTTTGACAAACAGTTTTCTGGCCGAGACTTACGCTAATGTAGGTGGAGGGTATCCTATTATTTATGATGATTTTGAATTTAGTTTTGACCAATCTGCTATCATGGGTATCGGAAGTGCAGATCAAACTTTGAATTATTATTGTAAAAAATACAATACGGATTTGAAAATAAATGTAAGCACAAACAATCCTACTTATAATACTACTGGAGCTATTGACTACCAAGTAGTCGTATCTAATGATGGCAATCAAACAGCATACAACATACGTGCAAAAATACTCAACAACTTACAATTTATTGGCACAACGATGAGTGCTGACATAACAGTTACGCCTAGCTCAATACTCAAATATGGTTATTCTGGCGTTTACTGGTACATTGAAACTTTACCACCAGGGCAAAGCCTTACCGTTAATGTGCATTATGTCATTCCTGCAAACTATGTCTCTTATGCAACCCAATACCCTTTAAGCACATCTGTTGCTTCAGGACATAACACAAATACGAATACCAGTAATAATACTTCAGAATTAACCTTTACAAAACAGACAACGGGTGGAGGGAGTTGCCCTGATGTAATAGCCGGATATACGCTCTTAGGGGAATATAACGGGCACCAATATTTTTTATCTAATGATGAAAGAAACTGGACTGACAACCAAGCTGCGGCAATCCAAAATGGAGGATACTTAGCCGTAATCAATGATGCCGCAGAAAATGAAGCTGTCAAAAATTTAATATCAGAAATTGTACACATTGGTTTCTCTGATAAAACAAATGAGGGCCAGGTAACTTGGGTCAATAACGATCCAATGACTTTTACTAATTTTTCTGACTGCGATTGGTGTGGTCTAAATTCTGACACCCATGATTATGGTGTATTATTATTTTGGGATGGTAAATGGTCATTTGACCATCCATGGACTAACCGTAAATCTGTCCTAGAAGTTGAATGTAATGGCGGGAATACTAACACAAGTTGCCCAACAAGTCTTGCGGGTTACTCCTTCCTAGGTCAAGAAGGCAACCATGCCTATTACCTTTCGGAAAACATCGCTAATTGGCAGGATGCGGCGACATTAGCTGAAGAAGCTGGTGGTTATTTAGTTACGATTGACAATGTCGCTGAAAATAATTACATCCTAGAAAACATAGACAGCTATGTATTGATTGGGTTAAACGATCAAGCAGTAGAAGGTCAATTAACATGGCAAAATGGTGCATCAGTTAACTACAACAACCTATCTGGTAATGGTGCTGATGAAGATTTTGCTGTTATGAATTTTTGGAATGGTGGCTGGTCAATGGTCAATAAATGGGTTAACAAAAAATATGTCGTTGAAATGAATTGCCCGTCTGCACAAGCAGCGCCAATCACAGCATCATCGTCTAGACCATTAACCCTTTACCCAAACCCTGCAAATGATATCATTTCCTTGCGTCAAAACACAAAGAAAGCGCATTCCGCAATTTATAATATTTATAACGGAGTCGGTCGTTTGATGCTTTCGCAAAATAGTGATTTACCCAGAGGGTATTCAGAAATTACAATAGATATTTCTTCTTTGCCAACGGGCATGTATTATTTAAAAGCGAAGGGTCAACCTACTTATCACAAATTTGTCATCCTACGTTAATCATTACTATTGTCTATTACGAAAAAGGTCTTTCTCCGTTTGGAGAAAGACCTTTTCTTATATTCGAGTTCCCGATACTCAATTCTCAACCAATCAGCCCTTTTCTAGCCTTCCTTATCCGAACAGCTACAACTTTAAACTCCGGGCAATACGCCTCAGTATCCATGACATCAGAAGTCAAATTATTGACCATAATTTCTGGAAAGTGAAAAGTTGTGCTTAATATACCCGGCTTTACACCCTTTGTTATGCGTGCCTTGATATCTACTTTTCCACGAGGCGATTCTACACAAACCATTGTACCTTCAAGAATGCCTTTTTTTTCCGCATCATTGGGATGAATCCAAATGACATCTTCAGTATTTATCTCAACATTATTCGTACGACGGGTCATCGCCCCACAATTATAGTGTTCCAAGTCTCGATTGGTGGTCAAAATAAAAGGATAGTCTTTTCCATTGGTTGTTAACTCCGGCGACTCCGAAAAGCCCTTAAATTCAAAAAAGCCCTTGCCACGTTTAAAGGTCTCTTCATGCAATATCTTAGTGTCTTGTCC
>JAJRQS010000409.1 GCA_024280135.1 Bacteroidota bacterium
AAATAGATAAAATTCATTTTTTCCTAGCTTCCTTCGAAACCATTTCCAGTTTTAAAAAATTGAATGCTAAATTCAAAGAGGACTGTCAGAAGGTTTCTTTTTACCCCAAAAGACTCGCTCATATTTATGAAAAAATGGAAAGCATTTTAGAAGGTCCCGAAAGATTTTAAAACCACACCTTTTTGCTAATAACTGTCTTTTTGCTTTTTTTTGATTGCTGACATGATGTCGATCCGTAGAATGATCGTATCATTGTACAAAAATCATGGCCAAATTATTTCTTTCTTTTCTTTTTTTTATGGGTCTAGTGTTTACCTCTTTTGCGCAAGCAACCAAATTAGAATATGCTCGTGTCAAAGTATTTTTGGGAGATCGGAGCATCCAAGATTTAGCTTTGCTAGGTTTAGAGGTAGATCATGGTCACTATCGGAAAGGAGTCTATATAGAAACGGATTTTTCTTCGCAAGAAATAGAAATAATCAAAAACGCTGGCTTCAAATATGAAGTCACCATTGAAGATGTAGGAGCTTATTATCAAAACTTACAAGCTTCTACCAACGTAAAGTTTCGAGGAGTAGATTGCGCTACCTCCTCTCAAAATTGGATTACTCCGACACAATACACATCGGGATCAATGGGTGGATACCTGACGCTTTCGGAATTATATCAAGTGTTAGATACTATGGCCGCTAGATATCCAAACCTCATTTCCCCCAAGACTGCTATTGATACTTTTTTGACACAAGAGGGGCGTCCTGTGTATTATTTGAAGGTCGCTAACAATCCTTCTAGTGAGAATAAACCCAAAATTTTATACACAGCCTTACATCACGCCAGAGAGCCGAACAGCTTGTCCCAATTAATTTTCTACTTGTGGTATCTCTTGGAAAACTATGAAACGAACGACGAGATTAAACACTTGATTGATAATGTCGAGATGTATTTTATTCCGTGTATCAACCCAGATGGCTATGCATACAATGAATTGGTCATGCCGAATGGAGGAGGGCTTTGGAGAAAAAATAGATGGAAGCATCCTGATTCGACGTCCACTCATGGAGTCGATCTGAATAGAAACTATGCTTATAAATGGGGGCACGACGATACCGGTTCTTCTCCAGAGCTAATAAGTAATACTTTTCGAGGATTAAGTCCAGCCTCTGAACCAGAAATAAAAGCGGTCAGTTACCTTTGTAATCAGCACAACTTTGACATTGCTTTGAACTACCACACCTATGGCAATCTGCTCATCCACCCTTGGGGATACAACGACCAGACAACCCCCGATCACAATACGTTTTCAGCTCTTGGTAACGCGATGATAAAAGAAAATAACTTCTTTTTAGGGACTGGCACTTCCACAGTTGGTTACACCGTAAATGGAGATAGCGACGATTGGATGTATGGTGAAAAAGGCATTTTTTCTATGACTCCTGAAGTAGGTTCTGGTTTTTGGCAAGCATCTAAAGACATTGATCAATTTAATAAATCTACAATTTACCAAAATATTACAGCGGCTAAACTTTTACTCCATTATGTGGATGCAAGTATTGTCGATCCAAGTATTGAGCCTGAAGGTGCTTTTGAAGTTGCCCTCACTCATCCTAGCTTGAGACCTGGTGAAGCAACTATTTCAATAAGTGGTATTACAAGTAATATTACAATTTCCACAGAACCACAAGTTGTAAATATGCAACACCTTGACGTGTTATCAAAGTCTTTTGAGTACTCGCTTGCGCAAAATATAACCAATGGCGAAACGATTAAAATTGAATTAAAATCTACCACTCAATTATTTGAACAAAGAGACACTTTTCAATTTGTATATTGGTCAAATAGTGAAACTGCTTTTAGTGAAAACGGAGAAGACAATTTGACCAAATGGAATGGAGACTGGGCAACGACCACCGAAACGTATCACTCTGCCGACCACGCCATTACAGATAGTCCAAATGAATATTATGCAAACAATACAACTTATACCACTCAATCCAATGAGATAGATTTGTCCAATGTAGTGGGCGCTCAACTTGAATTTTATGCCAAATGGTCGATTGAAAAAGGCTATGATTATGGGCAAGTACTCGTCACTACAAATAATGGCTTATCCACGCAAGCGCTTTGCGGGCTTTGGACGACAAATGGCTCTGCCGATCAGGCAGAAGACGAACCTGTATATGACGGGGTGCAAAAAGAGTGGATTAAGGAGTCTATTGACTTACAGGCGTTTGTTGGACAAAAAATAAAAATTATTTTCTCTTTGACGACTGACCCTTTTGTAAATGAGGATGGATTTTACTTTGATGATTTAAAAATAGTAAAGCACCTCAGCCCAAATTCAACTGGAGATTTTACGGTACCAAATTCAATTTCAATTTCGCCAGTTCCCGCAGAGGATATTATTAATATTGGTTTTTCAAAAACCCTTATTGAAGACAGTTCTATGGGTATTTATAATAGCTTAGGGGAATTGGTCCTAAAAAAGAAACTACGCTCTGGCACCTTTGATTACTTGTTAGATATTACTAGTTTTTCAAAGGGGTTGTACTTTCTGGAAATCCGTTCTGCTGGACAAAATATTTTCACCAAATTCATCAAGCAGTAACTGTACTTAAAATCTAAACAAGAGAAATGAAAAATACAACGCTATTCGCAATAAGCCTAATGACCATATTCTTCACCTTAGCAGGTTGCGCCAAGAGCATGGTGTACAAATCCATTGGTAACGCTTCAAAGTGTGAAGAGAAAGGAGGATATTGGTACAAAGAAAAATGCTGGAAAGGTTTTGAAGATGAAGGAATACCTGAATCACAAATTGATTCTGTTGTGGCTGCTCAAATGAAAGTTATTGAAAAATCTTTTTTTACTCTTGATAATGTAAAACATCCTTTAGTTGCTTTTATGCCTATAGAAGAAAAAGAGGGGATGTTGTTCATTGCTGTCTATGGCAAAAAAGATAATTTTAAAACACTGATTTTTCCGACAGGGAAAAAGAAGATTAAAAATGGTAAGTTTGAATCTGCCGTTATCCTCTTTAAAGGGGATGCTATTTCAGGTGAGATGGAGGAGGAGCCTGCACTAGCAGGAAATGCAACGGTGAACGTTCTTGACTTGGATAATTTAGACGTAGAGTTTTCTGGAATGTTAGCAAAACTAGTAAAAGATGAGAATGGAAAAACAGTAAAGAAAGAAGGGGAAGAGCCTATTCATTTTTCCTTTAAAGCAAACGAATCTATTATGGGGGCTGGCAATAGTCACTTTGAAATCAAAAATAATGAAGCTTATCTTTCTGGAGATTTGGGTACTATCACCTATGCTCAATTAAAAGACCTCATCCAAAATCACCCAACTATTAAAACCATTGTCATGACAAATATTTCAGGCTCTGTTAATGATGCCGTTAATATGCATACAGGCAGATTGTTGAGACAACATGGATTTACCACTAAGGTCTTATCAGATAGTGATATTGCTTCTGGTGGTGTAGATTTGTTCTGTGCTGGAATCAAAAGAATTGTGGAAAAAGGGGCAAAAATAGGCGTCCACTCTTGGTGTTGTGTAAATGATAAAACGGCTATTGAAATCCCAAAAGATCATCCAGCACACCAATATCAAATTGAATATTTTACCAGAGCTTTAGGAAAAAAAATGGGCCCAGATTTTTACTTTTACACATTGGAGGCTTCCCCGTTTGATAGTGTACATTATATGAGTGATGAAGAAATAAAAAAATGGACAGTCGCTACGGAGTTTTTGGAATAACAACTAACCCAAAACCAACTTAGGAAATTATTCCTAAACGTAGATTGATAATAAAATATAATGAGGATGTATTCATGATTATAAAAAAAGCCCAATCACTTTGCGATTGGGCTTTTTTATCAAATCGAAACGACGATTATCTCAATAACGTAACGGTTCCTTTTATCGTTTTGACTTTTCCATTAATGAAGGTGGCATCTACAACAAATGGATAAACGTCGGCAGGCAATTCATTCCCTTTAAAACGACCATCCCACCCAGTGCCTGGATTTTCATTATCATAAACGGTGTTTCCCCATCTATCAAAGATTCTAAAGGCCGTAATGTCTAACAAAGCCGACACATCTTCGCTTAATATTACATTAAAGAAATCGTTGGTTCCATCTCCGTTGGGCGTGAAGGCATTGGGAATGTCAATATCTTCAGGAAAAATTCGGATGACAAAAACACCTGTATTACTAAAACAACCTGCATTGTCGGAGATGCTTAGTGTATAAGTGATATCATTCTGCGGAGTGACCGAAGGATTAGAACACGCTAAGCAACTTAGCCCATCAGATGGATTCCAAGAAAAGATATAAGGCTCATTAAACTGAACAGGCAAATCAATAGTTGTACCCGCAAAAATTGTTGTATCAAAATTGATATTTTGTAGCGGTTCTACTACAAAGACCGTCACCGTATCATACCCAATACAACCACTACCGTCATCGGCAGCAACAATAAAGTCCGTCGTTACAGGCGGGTTCACAAAAGTCGTCGGTTCGTTGGGTGTCGAAACATACAACTCTGGAGTCCAAGTATAAATATACCCATCATTCGGATTGTTTACGCTGATTTGTAAAGAGTCTCCCGAACAAAGACTACCTCCTACTGCTGTAACAGGTACAGCTGGTAAAATGGTGACCTCATGAGTGATTTCATCATGACACCCTGCAGTTGTATTATCTACAGTAAGTGTAACGGTGTAAGTGCCTGCACCCTGATAGTTGTGCGTAGGATTTTCTATAGTACTAGATGTACCATCTCCAAAGTTCCAGTTCCATTGGTTCGCCCCTTGAGATTGATTGACAAACGTAAATGCCTCTGCTTCACATCCTGTCAGAGTCGTATTTGAATTCGTAAATTCCGCATTGATGTCAATAATATTTATTGTTTTGGAAACCGTAAACGTACAACCACCATCCACACTAATCATAATTAGTTTAATGGGTTGTTGGGTTGTAAAAGTATAGGTATGAGATGCCGTTAATTTATCATGAACTTCTACACCATCTCCAAAATCAAAATAAAAACTACCCACATCTACGGTATCTGCAGGATCAATCGTAACGGTAATTTCATCGCCTAAACAGATAACGGGTGTGCTTAGTGTAAAATCGCCTTCTGGTCCAGTGGTCGTAATAGCTCTCACTAAGGTGTCTTTACAGCCAAAAGGTGTTGAGGTGATTTGCGTAATATCAAATGTACCTTTCTCATAGGTTGAAAAAACATGAGAACCAATAGCAGTGGTCCCATTACCAAAATCCCAAGTGGTCGTCAAATTACCCGTGATAGGGGTTGAAATATCCGTAAAAGCAATATTTACAGGATAACAAATATTTATTTGACCATCTACATCCGTTTCAAAATTGGCAGTAGGATAATCCTGAACATTAACCTCTACCGTCGTCGTTTCAGCGCAACCTGTGGCATCTTCCGTAAAATTTAATACGACATCAAACGAACCGGCCATTGGATAACCCGAAACATCTGTTTGGTTGGTGGATGTAGTACCATTACCAAAATTCCAACTATAATTCAAATGAGAACCCTGATCTGTAAAGTCAGTTGCCGAAAAAGTGATGGAATCTCCTGCGCAAATATTAAGTTTCGGCATCGCGGTGATAATACTTGTCGGTTTATAGACACTGATAGGGACTGTGGCAGTACCTTCACAACCCAAGATATCCTTAACGGTATATGTAACATTAAAAACAGCTGCATTGGGATCCGTAAATTGATGCGTAGCATTCGGACCCGTAGCAGATTGCATATCCCCAAAATCCCAAGTGCCAACCGGTATAACCAAAGTCGTGTCATTAGCTACCGTAGAAGTAAATGACACATCATTGGGTACACAAATCAATGTTTTATCTGGAGTCGCTGTTACATCAACTTTGAACACCCTCGTATTTTGCCGCAAGGTATCCTTACAACCATTTACATCTTGCACGATCAGTTCCACCCATTGATCTCCGCTTTCGCCAAAAGAAAATTCAAATGGCAATACGGCTTCTCCTAACACAATGGGTCTGCGCTCGGAAGAATTCCACTGATAGCCCTTATGGCAAAAACCATTGACATCTGACGAACTAGTTGCATCAAGCATTAGGTCATCCCCTCTACAAACTTTTGTAGGTATTGAAAAATCCGCTTTGACATCTCTTACAAAAATAGTCACGCTATCAATGCTTTCTGGACATCCAGTCGTGATGCTTTTAGCCTTCAAGTAAACTTTGTAATCTCCAGTAGCTAGATAGGTATGTGTGATGGGGGTCGTCATCATGGCTAGATTCCCATCTCCAAAATCCCAAAAAAGACTATCTGCTCCTTCGCTATTACTCGTAAAAACATATTCAAAAGGTTTGCCACACTCCATGACGTATGCTATCTTGGCTAATGGCCCCTTTACATTGATAAAGTCCGTTTTAGTCAGTGTAGAATGACAACCATTGTAGATGACTTCTAATGTTACATCTTGTGATCCCGTTTCATGAAAAGTCCATTTTGGATTGGCATCATCAAAACAATGAGACAATCTTTCTCCGTCCGAATGAAAGTGATAGGCATCTATCTTTGGATTGTTGGATAAATCTGAAAAAGTAATTTCTTCATCAATACATACGTCCGTTTGATCCGCTGTGAAGTCTATCACTAGAGGTTCTCCAACATGAATAATTTGCTGATAAGATGTGTCTGTACAACCTGCACTATTCACAATAATCAGCGTAACGGGGTATTCGCCTGCTTGCGCATAACTATGTTGTACATCATTACCATTGGTCGCATTGAGTATTGTTCCATCTCCAAAGTCCCAATTCCATTCAACTATATTTTCGTTTGAGTAACTTGTATCATTAAAGGTGACCAACAAAGGTGCACATCCCGCAACTACATCTGGTACAAATAACGCATTCG
>JAJRQS010000410.1 GCA_024280135.1 Bacteroidota bacterium
ACATACTTGAGTCAAATTCAAGTTATTATTAAATCTACCGTAAAGTAGAACAATGAAATTAGAGAACACAAAAGCGCAGATGCGAAGAGGGATACTAGAGATGTGCATCTTAGCAATCATTGATAAGGAGGGAGAAGCCTACCCTTCGGATATCATCAGCATGTTAAAATCTCAAAACCTTATAGTTGTAGAGGGCACTTTGTATCCTTTACTCTCTCGGTTGAAAAGATCTGAACTACTAGAGTACTCCTGGAAAGAGTCCAAATCAGGGCCGCCAAGAAAGTATTATTCCCTTACGGAAAATGGATCCGAATTCTTAACTGATCTTTTTTCCAATTGGCAGGATTTACAGAAAGCCGTTTCTGCTACCACTCATAACTTACTCAAAGCATAACCACAAAACCATAATCTAATGAAACAAATATTAAACATCAATCTTGGCGGACATCCTGTAACCATTGATACAGATGCCTACGAACATCTGAGTTGGTATTTGGACACCATCGAAAAACACTTTAATGCGTCTGAAGCCACGGAGGAGATCCTCTCAGACATCGAAACGAGAATGGCTGAACTCTTTAAAGAAAACATCCATCCACGTACCATTGTGACACTTTCTGATGTCAATTCGGCTATTGACATCATGGGCACACCTGAAATGTTTGGTGCAGCAGTAGAAGACGAAGATGTTTTGGCTGGCTCTTCCAAAAAGAAACGTAGTGACTCCGGTTTCAATCCAGGAAAAAGGCTGTTTAGAGATCCAGAGGAGAAAGTGATTGGTGGGGTCGCTTCTGGACTTGCCGCTTATTTGGGCATGGCGGATCCTATATGGTTAAGAATTGCTTTTGTCGTATTTACGGTTGCTGGATTTGCTTCAATTCCTATTTATGTGATACTATGGATTGCAATGCCCGTTGCCAAATCTTCTGCGGATAGATTGGCTATGAAAGGAGAGCCCATTAACGTAGAAAGCATTGCGAATTCAGTATCCGAGGAGTTCGAGAACCTTTCGGAAAAATTTAACAGCTTCGGATCTAGTAAAAAAAAAAGAAAAGATGGAGAAGGTAGCATAAAATCCAATGCTTTGACCACTATAGGAGGCATACTATCAACTGTCATTCTAGGAGTCAGTCAAGCGGCTCGTCCTTTCTTGAGAGGGATAGGTGGTGTTTTAATTCTTTTATTAATATTAAGCTGGATTACACTTGTTCTGTCTTCTATTGTCGGAATGGCTCAGGCGGATTTTTATATGCCCACCCATTTGTTTGCTTTTCGGGTCGGAATTGGAAGCCTCTTTTTATTAGTGGGTGCACCGATTATGGGTTTTATTCTTCGAATTTTGCGCGTGGCTTTTCAATCCAAACCTAGTAGAAACTGGGTTTGGGGGCTTGTAGGGCTTTGGATTATAGGTTCCCTTGGTGTAGGCTATGCAGTTGCTAATATCTCAAAGGAATTCAAAACGAAGGGTCAATATGAACAAGTTATTTCACTGAATAACATTGTAGATAACCGACCCTTACAAGTAAAACTTCAGCAAACAAGAATCGCCAATAATGATGCTCGAAAAATCCATTGGGGCGGTGGCATGGTGAAGATGGAATGGGGAGAAGTGGACTTAGAAGTTTTACCCTCTAAGGATGGTCAAACTAAACTCATTCAAATCCAAAAAGCACTGGGTGCAAATGGTGAAGATGCAAATTTGGGTGCTCAGAATTTTGAATATGAAATAAACATTTTGGACAATAAGCTTACAATTCCTTCTAACTATTTCATTCCGAAAGGAGAGCGATTTAGAGCTCAAAAAGTAAGATTAAAATTATTTATTCCTATTGGAAAAAAAGTGATTTTGGGCAAAGGATTGGATGACTTAGATTTGCGCATAATCACAAATGAAGCTCCTAGATCTTTGCTTGGCAAAACGGTTATAATGACAGAACATGGGCTGGCTTTTGAGGAGGATGGTTTGTCTTCTTTGGAAAAAGTGGTAGGCGGTGTACAAGTCCTACCACTTAAGGATTTCAAGGCGATTAATTTGGACGGAAACGTAGCCTTACACATAGAGCAAGGAGAAGAATTTAGAGTCAAGGTAAGAGGCCTCAAAAAAGAAGAAGCGGTAGATATTCAGGTCATAGATGAGCAATTATTTATCAAAGCAGGAAGCGAAATAAAAAAAGAAGTAGAAGTTTTTATAACGATGCCTTTTTTGAAAAATCTTACGGTTAAAGATGCCAAATCTGTCTCTATTTCAAATTTCAAGGAAGAACAATTGGGCCTGGATTTGAAAAGAGAAATGAAAGCCAACATCCACATTGAAGAAGAATAGACGACTAAGCTAGGGGTGGCACAAAACTGAATTTATCTGGTTCACTGCCACCTTGAGCGGTGAAGCAAGCATCTTGGGGAGCGCCTATCTGCCTACGTAGTAGCCAATCAGGCAGGTTCATGTACAAGAAGGAAGCTTGTAGCAGTATGGCAAAAAAATGCTAAAATGCTATTATCTTACCATATCATTATGTCAAAAGTCTCTAATTTTGACTTTTCTAACTAAAACTAATTAAGATGAAAAAGATTTTCTTACTTGCCATATTTATGGTAAGCACACTTGTTCTCAGCCATGCTCAAGACCTTTCAGTGGATAATAGCTTAAGCGTGTCTGTAAAGGAATTACCTGAATATGTCATTATCGAATCGCAAAGAACCAAATTAATAGGCGGTATCAACATAATCATTGAAACAAAAAAATCCAAGTATGAAGATGTTTTGGAGAACTTAGAAGACCTGTTACAGGGACGCAAAAATTTAAGAGTCAGAACACAAACGGATTTGTTAAATGCCATGTCAAAATTAGGTTTCGACTATGTCAATACCTATAATTCAGAAGCTAATTTGGATATTTACGCTGTCAATATGGTTTTCCGAAAGAAAGCTAAGTATAGAGAATAATAATTTTCAATGGCGGATTTAATAAAGGACTGTTAATCCTTTATTAAATCCGCTTTCTTTGCAACCATTTAGTAGCTTATTACCGTTAAATGGTTAGATGAAGATATATCAATTATTCCTTAGTTTATTTCTGTTTGTAGCGGTAGCTAACCTATCTGCCCAAAATGCTTATGATTTTTGCGAAAGCGCCTACGAAATACCGAGTCCTAAAAAATGGTGCTCAAAAACAGGGCAATTTGCAACTTTTAATGCCACTCATTCTGGATCTGACATGGCAACTTGTTTTGCCAATTTTGGGAAGGACATTTGGTTTAAATTTGTTGCGGAAGGATCCGTACTCAAGATTACCGTTAAAGGAATCGGCAAAGGCCGAAAAGTATTAAAACAGCCCGAGTTTGTGTTGTTTGCTGGGGATTGTAACACCCAGCTTAGTTTAATTGGTTGTGCCAGATCTAGACCTAACAGAAAATTTGTTTCTTTACGCAAGGATGATTTAATTCTAGGGCAAACCTACTTAATTAGTGTCCAAGATGCCCAACAAGAAGCGGGTGAATTTCAACTGTGCCTTAGAAACTATAGCCCCAAGGTCATCACCAAAAACAAACCGAAGAAAAGTTGTGTGCCGCAATTAAATGCCTCCATCAAAGAGGGTATGGAATTCTCTATCAAAAACCTCAACTTTGATGCGAACTCTTTTAAGATTAAATCTTCTTTTCTCCCTACCCTCTTTGAGATAGTTAAGTTTCTAAAAGCCAACCCGGGGGTCATTATTGAAATTGGTGGACACACTAATAGCAATTGTGACGACGTCTTTTGCCAAGAGCTCTCACATAATCGAGCAAAAGCTATTGCGACCTTCATCATAAAGAAAAAAGTGAATCCTAGTCAGATCCAGTATCGAGGTTATGGAAAAACAAAACCACTAACCAAAAATCATTCGGCAGCCAACCAGACTAAGAACCAACGTGTGGCGATAAAAGTAATAAAA
>JAJRQS010000025.1 GCA_024280135.1 Bacteroidota bacterium
CCTTTAATTGTCTCATTTTTAAGTGCTTGCGCTAAATCAATTTCATTGATTAATGCTCCTCTGGCTGTGTTGATGAGTAGGCTTGAAGGCTTCATCTTCGACAAACTTTTTTGGTTTATGAAAGCCTTTGTCGCATCGGATAAGGGTGCATGAAGAGATAGAATATCACTCTTTTCCAGTAATTCATTTTGAGAAACCATCTGGACAGGTAGTTCGAGATTATCATTAGAACGATTAAAGGCAATCACTTCCATTCCAAAGGCTATGGCAATCTGGGCGACCTTTTTGCCAATATTCCCATATCCAAAAATCCCTAGTGTTTTTTGCGCAAGCTCCGACCACGGCGATAGGAAATAACAGAAATCTGGGTGTTTACTCCAGTCCAAATTTGAAACAGAAGCACTATGTTTTTCTGCCTGGTTCGTCAGTCCCAATAGTAAGGCAAAAACTTGCTGTGCAACCGCATTTGAACTATAACCCACTACGTTTTTGACAACAATACCTTGTTTCGTTGCGGCTTCTAAATCAATGTTATTAGTACCCGTTGCGGTAATGGCTATCATCTTTAGATTGGGTAATTGCGTAATGACCTCCGCACTGGCATCTATTTTGTTGATCACAATGACAGTCGCTTCTTTTGCACGCTGCACTACTAAAGAGGCAGGAGTCCGGTCATAGAGGGTCAGGTCGGCAAAAGCACGACCGTTTTTATCTTTCGTCAGTATTTGCCAATCCAAATCACCAGGATTTAGGGCATGTCCATCGAGTACAACAATCTTTTCCATTTTTGATATTTAAATGGTTTATTGAAAAACCACGGCTACATTTTCATCCACCTTTTTTAGAAATAATGCCAATGCTTTCTTTTTTTCTTCATCTAGGTCATATTGAATTTGATGTTCAAAATAAGTCTTTAAATCGAAGTCTGTCGTAGGGGAGGGCATTAATGATATGAGTTGAGGGATTGAATCCAATCCATTTTGCAATGCTTCATTAAATTGTTGGACAAAGACTTTTGACAAAGGCTTCCGACTGACCCATGCTGCAAAGACAAAGGGTAACCCCGTTAGTTTTTTCCAAATATCACTTAAATCATATTGATAAGCATATTTCTCCGCAAGGTCAAAGGCTCTATCTCCAATTACTAATCCAGCCGTATCTCCTTGGATATCAGTAATATATCCCTCTTGTGATGAAAGTAATTCCGGAGATAGATGCCAATATTCTTTTAGTAGTATTTGAGTTAATTGTACGGACGTATTGGAGTGAAAATCTAAATATAAACGCTTTACTTCTGACATGGGCACATCGCTATAAATCATCACCGTCCGAACTGGGCCATCAGATCCTATGCAAAAATTGGATAGAATAATAGGGTTAGGAATCTTCGCAATAGCGACTACAGGTACAAGCCCAAAATCCACTTCACGAGCAATCAATTTTCTTGCACATTCTGAAGGGATATCCAATTGTATCTCTAATTGTTCATGTATCGGACTTTGAAATAAGCCATATAAAAAAGGCTTAGTGTTCAGATAACTTACAGCTGATACTTTCAGTTTACTCATCTTATCTGTCCTTTTTAAAAGCGTAGCCCCGATATTGGGTATCCTCTTCAAAAAGAACCGCTGTATAATCTTTGATCGGTTCATAAAGTGTGCTACGTTCGATGGCTTTTCTACCGGTCAGACGAATGGTGTTGACAATCTCGGCAGTGGTCATGGCTGGATTTTGCTCTTCTGAGCCTGCCATTGAATAGATCTTGGTCGTATCATCAATGGTGCCATCCATATCATTGACCCCAAAAGCTAAGGACATTTGAGCAGTATCTCTGCCTATCATGGGCCAATATGCCTTGATGTGTTGAAAATTGTCTAAAAAGATACGGCTGATGGCATAGTTGCGCAGATCTTCAATGGTGTTGACTTCGGGAACATGGGACATTTGGTTATTCTTATTCCTGAATTTCAGCGGGATAAAAGCCATAAACCCGCCCGTCTTATCTTGTAATTTGCGTAAGCGATTTAGATGATCGACACGATGAGCAAAAGTCTCGATATGGCCATATAGCATGGTTGCATTAGAACGCATCCCTAGTTCATGCCAGATTTCATGTATTTCCAGCCATTGCTCACTAGAGCATTTGCCGCCAGCTATTTGGTCTCGGATCTCCTTGTCAAAGATTTCCGCACCTCCTCCTGGCATCGAGTCTAAACCGGCAGCTTTCATCCGTTCCATTCCCTCTCTATAAGTCAGTTTTGCCTTTTTGAATATGTAGTGATACTCTACAGGCGTAAGCCCTTTAATGTGTAGTTCTGGGCGATGAGCTTTAATGCGTCTGAATAATTCCTCATAAAAAGGTACATCATATTGAGGTAATACGCCTCCCGTAAAATGCACTTCTGTAACGGCTTGGTCATCGTATTTTTTAACGATATCCATCATTTGATCCATGTTCAATTCCCACCCGTCAGTTCTATTCTTAATTTTTCGAGAATAAGCACAAAAGTCGCAGGAATACACGCAGACATTTGTGGGTTCAATATGAAAGTTCTTATTAAAATAGGTATTGTCCCCATTTTTCTCTTCTCGAATATGGTTAGCGAGTACTCCTAGGTAGCCCAGTTCTGCATGTTCGTATAGAAAAAGGGCCTCCTCCGCAGATATCCTTTCTCCGTTTAGGACTTTCTTAGATATTTGGTGTTCTTTTTCCGAAAGGGAATTTTCTTCTAAAAGTATGTTTATTGCTTGATTAGTAGCCATGTTATTTTATTTGGTCGCAAAATACGGTTTCGTAATGGAGTACAGGTTATACCTTACGGAAAAAGTTAAAAATAGTACTA
>JAJRQS010000411.1 GCA_024280135.1 Bacteroidota bacterium
AAGTCTTGTAGAAGTCTTTCATTAGTGCATTATTTTGGTGAAAAATCAGACAAGCTTTGTGGTATTTGTGATGTATGTCTAGGTCGTCATAAAGAAGATTTATCTACTGAAGATTATCAACGATACAAAGAGAAAATACTGACGATATTAACCAAAAATCCAATGAATGAAAAGCTAATTTTAAAGTCATTTTCTTATCGACATCATGGCCCCGTACGACAATCCATTTCTTTTCTAATTGATGAGGGAACCCTTGAATTTAACGGAAAAAATTATGAAATAATAGCCAATGAAAAATCATAATTTAAAGCATATTGTGTGCGCCATCACCAACGATCCGATGTATGATCAGCGAATGATAAGAATTTGCACCTCCCTCCAAAATGCAGGCTTTAATGTGACCTTAGTAGGTTATGAAAAAAAGAATTCTAAGCCGTTAGATGAAAAGCCCTATCGTCAAGTTCGATTAAAAATAAAAGCAACCAAAGGGAAGGCATTTTATTTAGGTTTTCATCTAGCATTAAAGCGTTTTCTGCTTGCGCAAAAAAAACTGGACATTATTTATGCCGTTGATTTAGATACGCTATCTGCTTGCGCAAAAATCAGTAAAAGACTAGACAAGAAATTAGTTTATGATGCCCATGAATACTTTACAGAATTACCGGAAGTCATTGGACGGCCTATTGTTAAAAGTATTTGGGGGGCTGTAGCCAAAAGGTATATCCCAAAAACAGATCTTTGCATAACAGTATCGGAGTCTTTGGGGAAAGTATTAGACAAAACGTATCAAAAGACATTTCACATCATCCGAAATGTGCCCACTATGAAAGCCTTAAAGCCAGCAAAGAAATCAAAGAAAATTATCCTATACCAGGGTGTTTTGAATGAAGGTAGAGGTATTGAATCTGCGATATTAGCCATGAAGTATATTGAAGGCGCTGTATTTTGGATTGCGGGAATGGGACAAGTAGAAACTAAGCTAAGGGCAATGGTTGAGCAAAATAAATTGGAAAACAAAGTAATTTTCAAAGGGTATTTATTGCCCCATGATTTAGTCAATATAACAAATACTAGTTGGCTGGGAATCAATCTTTTAGAAGGGAAAAGTTTAAATTATTTCTATTCCCTAGCCAATAAGTTTTTTGACTACATGATGGCAGGAATCCCTTCCTTAAACATGAATTTTCCAGAGTACCAAGCCATTTTATCAAAGCACCCAATGGGCCTTTTGACCGACGACTTAGATCCCAAAAATATTGCCAAGCTGATCAATGATCTAATGAACAACCCTACCCTATACCAGAGCTTAGTGCAGTCATCCATTTCAGCACAATCTGTGTATAACTGGGAAGTTGAAGAAAAAAAACTGATTCGTTTAATGAATAGGCTTTTGTAACGGACTAAAAAAAACGTACATTTGTGCCATGATGATCCAATCTACTGATATACACAAAGCTTACGGACAGCTCCATGTTTTAAATGGGGTTAATCTCTCTGTCGAAAAAGGCGAAATGGTTTCCATTGTCGGAAAATCTGGAGCAGGAAAAAGTACTTTTTTGCATATTTTGGGCACCTTAGATACACCCGATTCAGGTCAATTGATCATCAACGGACAACGTACCGATCAGCTTTCGCCAAAAAATATGGCCCATTTTAGAAACCAGAATATCGGTTTTGTCTTCCAATTTCATCACCTTTTACCTGAATTTACAGCATTAGAGAATGTCTGTATCCCGGCTTGGATACAAAAAAGACCTGAAGCCGAAGTACTCAAAAGAGCCAAAGAAATCTTAGACTTTTTAGAAGTAGCCGATCGGTTTGACCACAAACCTGGGCAACTATCAGGAGGCGAACAGCAAAGAGTTGCCATAGCCAGAGCCGTCATTAATAATCCAGCTGTTATTTTTGCCGATGAGCCTACGGGCAACTTGGACACACAAACTTCTGAAGAGCTCCACAAGTTCCTCCTAAAGCTGAGAGATGAGCTTAATCAAACCATGGTCATTGTGACACATAGCCAAGAGTTAGCGGCTATCTGTGATCGAAAAATTGAAATGATAGACGGGCGTTTTGCGTAATAAACGCGCTGTAAAACGATAGGTCTTTTTATTTTATGAATGGCTGTAAATCAAAATATCCACAATAAGTAACACCATACCCAATTTTAGCGTTAATTTTACCACATGGATATATTTGAAAAACACCAAACCCGAGACATTAATCTTGAACTACTTGCCAAACAGGTAGTAGAAGGTTTTATCATTGGATTGCATAGAAGTCCTTTTCATGGGTTCTCAGTGGAATTTGCGGAGCATAGCTTGTACAATCAGGGAGAATCAACTAAGACCATCGATTGGAAGGTGTATGCCCGAACCAATAAGCTTTACAGTAAAAAGTACGAGGAAGAAACCAACTTGCGCTGTCAAATTGTAATTGACCGTAGTTCTTCAATGAATCTACGTTCCACTTCAGAAGCGGGTCAAAATCTAAGTAAATTAGAGTTTTCTGCATTGGCTGCTACTTCGCTTATGCATCTTTTACAAAAGCAACGCGATGCTTTTGGACTGTCTATTTTTGGCGAAAGCATCGAAACCCATACGAAAGCCAAGAATAGTACTAAGCAAATGAAAATGCTAACTGTATTTATGCAAAAGATGCTTGCTGATACTGAAAATCGAAAAACGACGAATGCAGCCGATGCTATTCACAACATAGCGGCTTCCATACACAAACGTTCTTTAGTCATTATCTTTAGCGATATGTTTGAGGATTTGAGCCAACAACAAGAGCTCTTTTCTGCCTTACAGCATTTAAAATATAGTAAACACGAAGTGATTTTATTCCACGTAGTGAATAAAGAGAAAGAAATAGACTTCGAGTTTGAAAATCGCCCATACGAATTCGAAGACTTGGAAACAGGTGAACGCATAAAACTACAACCCAACCAAATCAAAGAATATTACACGGAACAAGTTCAACAGTACACCAAT
>JAJRQS010000412.1 GCA_024280135.1 Bacteroidota bacterium
GAATAATTCCGCTTTGTCAGCGATTGGATAGACGTGTTGCCAGCCACCCCCATGATATTGCTTCAAAAATAGTGGAAATCCACCCACATGGCGTATCATTTTATTCCAATCCAAAGGAAACTTGAGATTGCGAAAAGATTTCGGAGATGTACGGGGAGGCATATCTTTTGACGGAAGTAAAATGGTCTTCGGTACAGGAATGCCCAGTTTTTGTGCAATGACGTTATTCGTAAACTTGTCATCAGCTGACCACCAGAGAGGATTGTTTAAAACGGCTGTTCCAGTAAGCGCCATTTGCTTGAGCCATGCCCGATAGAACGGTACATCTTGCGAAATTCTATCGATGATGACAGCATAATTAGCCGGTTTGCCTAGCATGACTTCCGCTACAATAACGGCTTCCGCCTGGATATAATCAGGAGCCGTTGCATTGATTTCTTTGATAAGTGCTGCGGGAAAACTATTTTCGCGCCCATTTAATACGCCTATTATTTTCATGTGCTTATTACGTGAAAAAACCTAAAAGGTACTTTAAAAGTACAAATAAAAGTGTTTATATGCAGTTTTTTCCTAATTTACTTTTTAAAGAGGGGCATAAATCCTACTTTCGCCAATGAAATAGAATCATATTCTTGTTGGATTCGTATTTGGATGTACCTCTGACAAGTATTCATTCCTCAATTTATAAAAGACAAATGGCCGCAAGTAGCATTTCAGATAGACTAAAAAACTTTTTTCAAAAAATTTGGCTGATGGTTCGTACGCCTTATTTTCTGAAGCACTTTGTCGGTGTTTTGGCGTTTTTGGGTGCGGTGATTGGTTTGTTGTTTTTTTGGTTGGATTCCTATACACTGCACGGAAAGTCGATTCAAGTGCCTGACTTTGCAGATATGGAGTTAGTGGATGCAAAAGCGGTGGCAAAGGCAAGTGATGTGATTTTGATTGTCAGCGATTCTACTTTTAGGAGTGATAAGTTGCCAGGGGTGGTGCTTACGCAAAATCCTAAAAAAGGGGCTGGGGTGAAGAAAGGTAGAAAGATTTACTTAAGTATTACGAAATTTACGCCAGATGAAATCAATATGCCTAAACTTTTTGGCGTAAGCGAAAACTATAAACAGTATTCAAAGAAACTGGCTCGTTTAGGAATCAAAACAAAAATTTCCAAGGAGATATTCAGGCAAAGGCTTTCGTCTGGGACTATTCTGAAAGTTTTTTATAAAGGCAAAGATATTTCTAGTCAGATAGAAAAAGGATTCAAGGTGCCTGTTGGTTCTACAGTTGGTTTTATCGTCAGTCGGAGTAATTCAGAGTATGTACCCGTCCCTAATTTAAAATGTAAGTCGCTCGATGAAGCTACTTTTTTATTAGAATCATCCAACCTCACCGTCGGAAAATTGAAAAAACTACCCGGTGTGACTTCTTCCAATGGATATATAGTAGTCCAATCTCCTTACGCCGGAAAAACGATTCATACGGGAGATGCAGTAGATTTAACGGTTGCGACAAAGAAAGCGGCTGGATGTAATTGAGCTCCTTCTGATTTGCTGCCCAATCCAACAATCTCCTTTCTCTGAGTATCAAAATCTGTGCAATATGGGTTATACACACCTTTGAGCGTTTAAATAGAGCAAGTATATCAATATTTCGTATATTTGCAGCACATATTAAACACTGATACAACTACCATGACAAATCAGACACCTACACAAGACCACGAGTCTAACAATAGCACACGCCAATACCTAACTATTGCAGTCGTTCTTTTACTCCTAGCAATGGGCATTTCGATGTTCTATAAATCTTGTTCGGCGCGAAATGCCACCAATACAGTCATTGGCGAAGTCGAAAATAAAGACATTGTTTCTGAGTTTGAAAACCATCCAGAGGATGAAACACTCAATGATATTATCGATTCGCAAGAAGACGAAGAAGAAGCCAAAACAAAGCCTGAAAAAACCCCAACCGTCATCGGTGAAGACAAAGTAGAAGAAGAAATTGTTGAGGAAGACGAACCTTTCATCGTAGATAAGTTTAACGAAAAAGGGAGCCAAACGAAGGTGATTCAAAACACCGAAAGAACCGTGCTAAGTAAATACATGGTCGTTGCAGGTTCTTTTAGCACTATTGAAAATGCTCGGGTCAGTTTAGAGCACACCATTTTATCTGGATTTGAAAATGCGGAAATAGTACACTTTAATAATTCTAAATACCACACCGTTTGTGCATTAAGGAGTGACAATGAAGCAGAAGCAAGAAGAGCTATCGCAAAACTAAAGTCTAAGAAAATTGATGCCTTTTTGCATACGACTCGGATTGGAAGAGAACGCTAATAGCCTCTGTTCGTAAAAACGCTAGAAGAGGTTTATATGGTTGCTTGGTTGCGATGATCTAAAAACAGGATCAATTGCAACAATTTCCTTTCTCTGAGTATGGTTTTTTGGGGAATATTTAGAAATCTGTGCAATATGTGATACACACTTTGCGGGAGAGATCCTATCCGAATCAAAATTATTTACTATCTTTGGAATTATCCACTTGCTTTTTCTACCTTTGCAAATAGACACCGACTAGAAAGCTCGGACAATTACCGTGTTAGTTGACTTTTTTACTTTTGAACTCTAATTATGAAGTACACAATTGATAAACAGGAGCATTTTGCCATCTTTACTCCGGACGAAAAGACGGTAAATTCTTTGATTGCACCTGAATTAAAATCTGAATTGTTTATTCTTTTTCAAGAAGGGGTCAAAAACCTGATTTTTGATATGTCTAAAGTTGAGTTTATAGATTCTTCGGGTTTGAGCTCTTTGCTGTCGGGTAATCGCCTATGGGCAGATGGTGGTTTTGTGATTACAGAGGTGAAGGCAGATTTTGTGAAGAATTTGATTAAGATTTCACGGATTGATTCTGTTATTAAGATTATTCCTACACTAGCAGAAGCGGTTGAACAGGCTAAGATGTCTTCCATTGAGCGGGAGATGGATGATGACTAAATTGGGATAATGAATAATGCGTTGACCATTTTAGGTAGTTCTTCAGCGATTCCAACCAAGACGCGTAATACAACTGCGCAATTTCTACTTTTTCAGAGCGATAAAATACTCATCGATTGTGGTGAAGCGTGTATCAATAGATTGGTACGTTATAAGCTGCCTTTCGACCAAATTAAATATATCTTCATTAGTCATTTGCATACGGATCACATTCTAGGCTTACCGGGTTTGTTGGGTAGCTTTGCACTTAGAAATAGAGAAAAACCACTTACTATTTTTTCCCCGCAAGGGCTTCAAGAAATAATAGAACCGCTAGTAGGGCCTACAATGGTGCAGCCTTATGAGCTGAATTGGCAAGTAGTTGATACGACCGTTTCCCAAGTAATCTTGGATGAAAATGATTATACCGTTAGTACCATACCGCTTGCTCACCGAGTGCCTACCGCAGGTTTCCTCTTTCGAGAAAAAGTAAAACCGCCCAATGTGAAAAAAGAGGCTATTCAAAAGTACAATCTTTCTATCGACCAAATAAAAGCATTGAAAGAAGGAAAAGAAATTTTTGATACCTCTGGACAGATGATGGATAGTCAAACATTACTGATACCCCCTCAGCCCGCTAAAAGTTATGCTTTTTGTTCTGATACGATGTATTTGGAATCTATCATACATCATGTAAAGGGAGTTGATTTATTGTATTATGAAGCAACTTATTTGCACGAACTAAAAGATTTGGCGAAAGCAAGAGGTCATGCCACGGCTTATGAAGCAGCCCTGACAGCCCAGAAAGCACAAGTTAAAAAACTATTGATGGGACATTTTTCTACTCGATATACAGACATGACCGCACACGAGTTAGAGGCCCAACAAGTATTTGCCAATAGCTTTGCCGTAGAAGATGGGCATACTTATGAAGTCTAATGTAGAGGGCTAAAGTGATAAGGAATGGGTTGAGTCATTCGGAGAGAAAAGAATGCTAATGATGTTCAACCTTTTCTATTAAAAACCCCAACAAAAAGCAGCCAGGCGACTAAGATGAAAAAAGCGGAAGCCAAAAGCGGATAACTGCTATTGCCATTAAAAGCACTTAAAAAACCACCGAGAATAGGTGGGAAGAAATTGCCTAAAGACAACATGGACTGGTTGATACCCAATATTTCTCCTTGAAAATCTTTACCCGCTTGTACAGATACTGTACTCGTCATATTGGGAGAGGTCATACCATGAAAAATAGCAATGAGCGGATTGATGAAGTAAAAGAAAATAGGATTGGTTGGAATCAGTAATGTGGCAAGAACGACACTTACGCCCAGCATAGAAATGGGGATGACTCTTTTGGGGGTGATCTTGCCTGACATTCGGCGTACGATTAACCCTTGTGTGATGATGAGCCAAACACCGACCCAGCCATATAATCGGCCTATCTGAGCAGGACTATAATCAAATTTTTGGATTAAATATACAGAGAAAAATTGTGTGTAAAAGGCAAAGCCCATGGAATATAATAATACAATCGTGAAAATAGTACGGAGTTTAGGCTGCCTAAAACTTGTTGCAATATTTTTAAAACCTGTAAAAAAATTAATGGCTGTCTGGCGTTTTTCCCGCAAGGTCTCTTTGAAGTTGAAATGCAGCAGGATGATGTTTAATGCCGTTAATATGGCTGTGAAAAAGAATGGAGTGGACATCGTAAACCAACTGATTTGCTCACTGTCCGCGAGCATTCCACCTAATGCAGGACCAATGACAAAACCCAATCCAAACGCCATTCCGACTAGTCCGAAATTCTTTACTCTTGTCTGTTCATTACTTACATCTGCAAGTGCAGACATCACGATGGAGATGTTGCCTCCTGTAAAACCAGGGAGCATTCTTGCTAGAAAAATAAATACTAAGTGTTGGCTGGCAATAGCTTGCGCAAATACTAAATACCCAATTAAGGTACCCACAAGGGAAATCAGAATCATCGGCTTTCGCCCAAAACGATCTGACAAGGCACCTAATACGGGTGCACCAAAAAATTGCATAAA
>JAJRQS010000413.1 GCA_024280135.1 Bacteroidota bacterium
ATAATACCTACAAAGCAGTACAACGAGAAACTGGCATTGTTGCTATCGGCCCAATGCTTCAAGGTTTGAACAAACCCATAAATGATTCAAGTAGAGGAGTTACTATAGATGACATCTATAACACTGTGATTATTACTGCGATTCAAGCCCAAGGATTATGAAAATATTAGTATTGAATGCAGGAAGTTCTTCTATAAAATATCAGTTGATTCTGCTTCCTGAAAAAACTATTATTGCACAAGGTTTAGTTGAACGGATAGGAGAGAAGGAAGGAGTCATTCATTATGAAACTGATTCGGTAGAATTTGAAGAGAAAGTCTTTATTGGAGATCATAAGAAAGGACTTGAAAGAGTAGCAACTCTTTTGTTGGATAGTAAAATTGGAGTGATTCATGAGGCTGATGAGATTAATGCTGTGGGACATAGAGTGGTACATGGAGGACATAAATTAGTATCGACTACATTAATAACAGATGAGGTGAAAGGTATTATTCGCACCCTATTTAACTTGGCTCCTTTGCATAATCCACCAAATTTAATCGGCATTGAGGTTGCAGAAAAAGTATTCCCAAAAGCAAGCCAAGTAGCTGTGTTTGACACCGCTTTCCATCAATCAATTCCTGAGGTAGCTCATCGATATGCTATTCCTAACGAATTTTATGAAAAAGAACATATTCGGGTATATGGTTTTCACGGAACTAGCCATCAGTTTGTGTCCAAAAAAGCTTTAGTATTATTAAATAATCCAAAAGCAAGAATTATTTCTATTCACCTAGGCAATGGGTGTAGCATGACAGCTATTCGTGAGGGGAAAAGCGTAGATCATTCTTTGGGATTTGGGCCCGTAAATGGTTTGATAATGGGTACAAGAAGTGGAGATGTAGATCCTTCTGTCATTTTTTATATGGAACAGAATCTCGGCTATTCTTCAGAAGAGGTATCCACCATCTTTCAAAAAAGAAGTGGAATGCTTGGGTTGACAGGTAGCAATGATTTAAGGGATATTGAAAGGGCAGCTTTAAGCGGGGATAGAATGGCTCAGTTAGCTTTGGAAATGAATGTCTATAGAATCAAAAAATTCATTGGAAGTTTTGCGGCCATTTTGAACGGCATTGATGCCATTGTTTTTACAGCGGGAATTGGCGAAAACTCTGTCTTGATCAGACAGATGGTCTGCCAGGATTTAACTTTTTTGGGATTAGATTTGGACCTTGAAAAAAACCAAAAACAGATAAAAGGTACTCGGTTTATTGAAAGCAATTCCTCCAAAGTTAAGATTTTGGTTATCCCAACGAATGAAGAATTAGAAATCGCAGAACAAACTTACACATTGCTAAAAACAAAGGTTTAAAACACTTTATTTCAAGGAAATGAGTGTGTCATATACAGGAATAGACAAAGGGTAGTCATCTGGTAAATGATGAAAAGCTTTTATTTCAGGAGTCATTCGATGCTTCGTTATCGTCACCTTCCAACTCAAGTTGTCAAAATCCTTGACGGGATAGGACTGGACAAAATTTCGGCTTTCTCCCGGCAATAAGTTATTATCGGATAGTTTTTTGGCTGTTGGATACCATTGCCATTCTTCCCCGATTCTAAAGGTGTCGCTTTTAATGACCTGTTGATTTTTTAATAAGTCTAACCGAATGAAATAATGCCTTTCTGGGTCGCCAGTTGGA
The DNA here is from genome assembly GCA_024280135.1 of Bacteroidota bacterium. Taxonomy (GTDB): domain Bacteria; phylum Bacteroidota; class Bacteroidia; order Chitinophagales; family Saprospiraceae; genus HyVt-613. The sequence goes on from JAJRQS010000413.1 coordinate 1,680, forward strand.
ACCTTGTGCCCAGCAAATTTATTTTTTAAGCGGATACCTAAAGTTATGGTTTGTTCTGAAAAGATCGGATCGATGATTTGATAGGTTAAACTCTCTAATCTTTTTGGATGATGATTTTTCGACTTTGGGATGCCAGAGGCTGGAAAATAATGACGATGTCCCTTGCGGGAAATTGAACCAGCTGCACTGGGCCTTTCTATTGTAGGCATATGACAGCTAATACAATTTTTCCCTTCTTTTGAAAATGGACCCTCTCGCCATTCTTGCCCAGTTTCAAATGTGCAAACTAAATCATCAGAGAGCTGATCATGGGCATCATGACAACGGATACATAATTTTTCCGAAAGGTAATCGGCATCCGTGTTGACTATATGGGCAGGTTTGATGTTATCGTTGCTACCGATAATCGTATTATTATTCATGTCGCAGGCGACACAAGTGATTCCTTCTAATTGAAGACTTGCGTCAAAATGAGGATTATCCCTTTCTACAGGCTGATAGTAATCTCCATCATAAAGCCCTGTGGTTATTTTCCGTTGTTGATTTTGTATAGGTAGATGGCAGTTTTTACAAACAAAAAGGTCTTTGTTTTTCTTGAGTTCAGCTTGATATTGAACATCGGTCCAGGCGTGCGCATGTGTAGATTCTTTCCATTCATTATATATTTCGGTATGACAGATACCACAAGATTTTGCATTCAGAGAATGGATTCCCTCGGGCACTTGTTGATTGGGTATGATGGTATCCCAAGAATGTGTCAAGGGCATAATGGTGGGTGGGTGGAACCAACTTCTGGGTGTCTTCCACAAAATGAAAACTATCACTATTAGGACGACTCCTATTGTAAAATATGTTATTTTTTTGATGTGCTGTTGATTTTGGAGCAAAGGTAGCCCTAGAAATGGTATATATAGGTAACAGGTATCACAATGATATGTTTTAGTCGTGGTACTACCATTTGAGAACGATCTAATTGCATTAGTGATATCAAGCCAAATAAATATGGACAGGACAGAAAAACATACAAATTAATAAAAAAGATATATTTTTTTATTGTATATGAATAGAAAAAACCTTAATTTTGTAAGTCGGAAGTGTAAGGAAATTAAATGAAGTTTTAATAACTTATATATGTGTTTGGCGTAATATTTGCTAGATATTTTTCGAGGAATCCCCCTTTTCTAACCGTAAATATATAAAATCCATGCATAAAATTCTACTTGTAGATGATGAAGAAGCTATCAGACAGTCGTTGAGGGAAATTTTAGAGTACGAAAATTACAAGATTGAAGAGGCAAAGGATGGTCTTGAATGTACTGTAAAACTAAAGAAGAGTACATATGATGTAGTGTTATTAGATGTGAAGATGCCAAAGATGAATGGTTTTGATGCATTGGATAGAATTCGCACCATTGCACCAAATACTTCTGTGATTATGATTTCTGGACATAGCAGTATTCCAGATGCGGTGGAAGCTGTAAAAAAAGGTGCTTTTGATTTTATTCAAAAACCATTGGACATTAACAAGCTACAAATCACCATCAAGAATGCAATCAACCGATCCAATTTAGTCCAAAAAACGGAAAAACTAGAAAGGGTGATTCGTCATTCGGGAAAAATCCAAGAGATAATCGGTCAATCCGATGCAATTCAAAGAGTGAAGGAAGAAATAGAGATGGTCGCTCCGATGCCTAGAACGAGAGTCCTAATTACAGGACCAAATGGTTCGGGTAAAGAATTAGTAGCTAGATGGATACATGAAAAAAGTCCTAGAAAAGAAAATTCAATTGTAGAAGTGAATTGCGCAGCTATTCCTTCAGAACTCATAGAGAGTGAGTTGTTTGGGCATGAAAAAGGGTCTTTTACTTCTGCTCATAAAAAGCGAATTGGTAAGTTTGAACAGGCGCATAATGGGACTATTTTTCTCGATGAAATCGGGGATATGAGCCTAAGTGCTCAAGCAAAAGTGCTGCGTGCTTTACAGGAAAATCGTATTACGAGAGTTGGCGGGGAGAAAGATATTAAAGTTGATGTGCGCGTCATTGCGGCAACCAATAAAGATTTGAAACAAGAAATCGCGAAGGGTAATTTTCGGGAGGATTTGTATCATAGATTGTCTGTAATACTGATTCACGTACCGTCTTTGAATGACCGTCGAAATGATGTACCAGAATTAATCAACCACTTCTTGGATATTTTCCACAACATTCAAGGGTTGCCCAAAAAGACAATTACCGAAAAAGCAATGAAAGAAATGCAAGGACATGATTGGTCTGGAAATATACGCCAATTGCGGAATACAGTTGAACGTTTGATTATCATGACTAGAGGCAATGAGATTGGGCTAGAAGATGTCCAAAAACAAGTAACTAAACGATAATAATTTGGTTATATGCTGATAAGTATATACCTTGCAGTGAAAATAAGCCCACCCTTTTGGTGGGCTTTATTTTTCTAAAATACTAGAGTAATGAATAAACAGAAAATGAAAAAATGGTCACCTAACCAAAAAGCCGAGAATTCTTGGACGATGTTTAAGGTGATTTCGGAGTTTGTGAACAGCTTCGATATTTTGAATAAAATTGAGCCTTGTGTATCTGTATTTGGTTCTGCTAGAACAAAACCAGGGACAAAGTACTATGAGTTGGCGGTAGAAATTGCAGGCCGTTTGGTTGAAGAAGGTTTTGGCGTCATCACAGGTGGTGGACCGGGTATCATGGAAGCTGGAAATAAAGGTGCTTTTCAAAAAAATGGAACCTCTGTTGGTGTGAATATCGCATTGCCTTTTGAGCAACATGATAACCCTTATATCGGTCGAAATATGAGCATCGATTTTAGATTCTTTTTTGTCCGTAAGGTCATGTTTGTTAAATATGCGCAAGCCTTTGTTGTGCTTCCGGGTGGATTCGGTACGATGGACGAACTTTTTGAAGTGCTGACCTTGATTCAAACTAGAAAAATCAGCCAAGTACCCATTATTTTAATAGGTACAGAGTTTTGGAATGGCATGAAAGATTGGTTAGCTAATACGATGTTGGGAGAAGGGAACATCAATAAAGATGACTTAGACTTATTCCATATTACAGATGATGTAGATGAAGCTATTAAAGTGATTAGCGATTTCTATGGAGAAGATACCTTGCATAAGATCTCGCCTAATTATGATTTGTCAGGTGACTGAACGGAATCAGAACTACCCAAAGGCATTTAACTTTTGATTAGCTTTATTTTAATTCAAGAATATTTTCCCAAGTTTTAAATAACAGTGTTTGACGAGCTTCTAGAGAAGTCCAAGCCATGTGTGGTGTGATGATGCAATTTTGTAAACCGAATAATGGATTATCTTTGTTAGGCGGTTCATTACTTAATACATCTAAACCCGCTCCTTTAATTGTCTCATTTTTAAGTGCTTGCGCTAAATCAATTTCATTGATTAATGCTCCTCTGGCTGTGTTGATGAGTAGGCTTGAAGGCTTCATCTTCGACAAACTTTTTTGGTTTATGAAAGCCTTTGTCGCATCGGAT
>JAJRQS010000026.1 GCA_024280135.1 Bacteroidota bacterium
TGATGTATTATTAAAAATTGATTGGCGCACCTTAGAGTGAATACCATCTGCCCCTACGACCGTGTTTGCTTCATGAATAGAACCATCCTCAAAGTACAAAGTTACGCTTCCTTCGCTTTGCTTTATTGTTTTCAATTGTTTATTCAAGTGAATTGGTGTATTACCCATACGACGGAGTAAAATGTCATGTAAGGTAGCTCGATGAATGGCAACTGTTTGGACGCCATACTTTTGCTCCATTTCCTCAAAATTAGACTTTGTCAATATCTTAAAATTCTTATCTCTAGCATTCATACTATTTGTATAATTTGCTTTCGCCAAAATCTCTTCGTATAAGCCTAGACGCTTATAAACAATCATCGCATTTATCGCCAGGTTAATTCCAGAACCAGCTTTTCTAAAAGCTTTAGCTTGCTCAAAAATCTCTACTTCAAAACCATTTTGCAATAAGGCAATCGCAGTCGTTAAGCCTCCAATACCTGCTCCTATTATAGTCATTTTCTTCATTTCCCATTACATCTGGTCACAGGCCTTCTGCACATCTTTTAACACAAAGGGAACAATCGTATTCACTATTTCCAAAAGGGCTGGAATTTTTTCTACTCCCTCCTGATTTTTAGCTATTTGTTCTATCGCTTTATTTGCTTCGGCTAATTTTTCGTTTCCGACAAAAGCTAGTGTGGATTTCAGTTTGTGGGTCGCATTCTTAAGCGTCACAAAATCCTTGTCCTTAAAAGCGAGATTTACTTTATCTATTTCCTCCGGTATTTCATCCAAAAGCATAGACAGCATCGTTTTTTTGGTTTCTAAATCGTCAGTGATTAGAGAGTCGAGGTAATCTAGATTGATATTTTCAAACATAATTTTTGGTTTTAAGCTTCAGTTTGATTCAAGTGCAAAAGTATTTTTTCATATAATAGACCTGGGTCAAAAGGCTTGACAATAAAGCCATCTAGTTGGTTCTTTTTTACTTTATCTCCTTCTTGTATTTGGGCGTCAGCCGTCATGGCTAAAATCGGCAAGGAACTAATATCGGAGTCAGGATTTGCTCTAATCGCTAATGTAGCTTCATATCCATCCATCACGGGCATGTGTAAGTCCATTAAAACAATGTCGATATCTTTATCTATTAAGTCTAACGCCTCTTGCCCATTATTAGCTAATAATATTTCCATTTCTGGCCACCTCTTCGCTAATAATTTTCTAGCTACCAGCTGGTTCATTTTGTTATCTTCCACTATTAAGATACGTTTTGGATTAACAATAATCGTATTGACTTCTGGCTTTTTTTCGATTATTTTGGGCTCTGAACCAATTTCTAGCACCATGTCAAAAAAGAAAGTAGAGCCTTTTCCGGGGGTGCTTTTGACCCAAATTTTTCCACCTTGTTGTTCAATCAGGTTTTTGGAAATAGCGAGCCCAAGGCCTGTGCCTTCATAATTTCTCTGCTTATATTGGATTCGGGTAAAGGATTCAAAAATAGCATCTTGTTTCTCTTGTGGAATACCAATTCCCGTATCCGAAATTGCAAATTTTATTAAAATACTATCGCCACTTTGCCCCATCAAATTACAGGCAATTTTGACATAACCTTTGTCCGTAAACTTCACCGCATTTCCCGCAAGGTTAAAAAGAATTTGGTTGATCCTAAGTTTATCCCCTTTCAGTATTTTGGGTAATTCAGGGTCAATGGCTAGCTCTAACCTCACCTCTTTATCCATCACTTTATAGGACAGATTATGAATTAAATTATTAAGCATATCATGAACATCAAAATCCTTGTGCTCAAAAATTGTTTTGCCATTCTGCAAAGAAGAAATATCAAGAATATCATTCAAAATACCTAACAATTGCTCTGAGGAATAATGAATGGACTTTAAATAGCCTCGTTGCTCGTCATCTAGATCGGTATCCAAAAGCAGATTACTTAGCCCAACGACTGCATTCATCGGGGTGCGCATTTCATGACTAATACCCGCAATAAATTCCTCTTTTAGTTGATTAGACTCTTTCTCTAAAACCCGAGTACGCTGAATTTTTTCGGCTATCTTCCTTTCTGTAATGTCCCGTATGATCCCTGTATAAACGTCTGTTTTATCGGAAAAATACACGACAGAAATCAAACAATTACGGCGAGCCCCACCCTCCTGAATGATTTCAATTTCTCTATTCTTAACGGGCTTTCTGGAAGCTATATCCACTAGGACTTCATTGGATTTATCCCCATCAAAAAATCTATGGATATTTGATTGGAGCAGATCTTCTTCCGTAAATCCAAATATTTCTAATCCTGACTTATTGCATTCTTTTGGATGACCCATGAGTGACGAAAGGTATATACCATCACTCGAATTGGCAAAGATATCAATGTATTTTTGATGGCTTTGATCCATCTGTTTTTCCAATTTTTTTCTATCGGAAATGTCTTGTATAATTCCTTTTACATCTGTGGAATTTTCTTGTTTGTAGCTTGGATCAATATTTAATAAAAAATACTTTTCTTTTTCCGGAAGGGAGAAAGCGATTGTTTTTTTACTTGACTTTACCGTAATAAAGTTCTCTAGGACTTCTCGCATCTCCTCCAGAAACAAGTCTTTATTTTCTAGGTCATCTGCTAAAAACTGAAGTATATTCTTTTTATTTGAGAAGTAAATCTCTTTGCTAGCTTTATCATATCGCCAAGTTTCAAAGTCTCCCGTTCTTTTGACCCAAGCCAATTGCTCTATCTCTTTATACTTGAGCAAACCCACTTTCACTTTCAATAATAATTCGTCACTCGAAAAGTGTCCCTTCGTCAAATAGTCCTGTGCACCTGCTTTAAATATTTCAAGTACGGTTTCTTTAGGAGAGTCAGCGGAGGTCGCAATCAGATAGGCATCAATATCTCTGGAAAGTTCATGTAACTTTTCAAGTTTGGCAGATTCACAAGCCCCCACATCAAATAGTACGATGGCAGGCGTATCTTTTTGCTCAAAATGTGTCATCACTTGCCTATAATCAGGCTCAACAGTGATTTCTCCTATTCCCTCTGTGTCTGCCAAAACCAACTGAAAAAGCCTTGCATCAGCTGCAATGTCATCTACAATTAAAACGTTAACCTGCTTGTTTGCTGTCATATAAGACTAGTACATCCTAAAATAGTACCAAATTTAACAAAAAAAAATGAATTTTTGCGTAAGCGACTAAGATTGATGGATAAATTGCTTGTCAATGGGTATATAAAGCATCTTCACTTCGTCAAAACTAACCATAAAGACACAAAAAAACTTTTCGGGGTCTTTATAAATTTTACGAAACTGCTCGGTTGCTTCTTTAGTCATAATCTTCTTGACATAAAATTCCTCCAATGAGGAAGCATTGACATTCCATTCTTTCTTATAGTTAGCCCCTACAATCAGTGGGACACCTGCTTTGGGCGTTTCTTGAGTAACGACAAAGATGGGATACTTCGTTGCCCCTTCTTTTCTGATAGCTCGGCTTGCCTGCACGAGTGTAATCCCGTAAGCTTTTAAGGCATCAAGCAAGCTATCTGGCACCAATTCCTGTTTCATATTATCACTTTTATTTTAATCTACCTTTCGTAAAATGTACACGCCGCTGACGATCAATGCCATCCCTACAAAATGCGAAAGTCCAATAATTTCACTATCCAAAAAGCCTAAAAAAGTGGCGACTATCGGGAAAAAATATCCAACCATAGTCGAAAATACAGCTCCTTCTTTTTTGACTAGATTAAAATAAACCATTGTAGCCAAAAAAGTTCCGAACAAAGACAAAAATAAGAGAAAATACAAAGAAGACCAAGCCTTAGGATGCGTTTGTAAGACTTCAAAAAAATCCGTATTGAACAGTAGTATCGCCGCCGGGATGCCTATCATCAAAAAAGAAATGGAGCTCAATGCCGTGGATTTGACCTCTTTTAATTTAGAATGAATAATGTTAGAACTCAATGCATAGAAAATCGTCGCAGCTATGATGAACATCCCAAACCTCCAATCCCCAGACAAGCTCCCATCTTGATTGACTATCAGCCATATTGCGCCTAATAGCCCCAAAATTACACCGACCAACTTCCGCCATCCTCCTGGCTCCTTAAAAAATAGATATCCAATAACGAGTGTAAAAAGCGGAGTCAGGGAGCTCAACACACCTGCCATGGCACTACTTACGTTGGTTTGCCCATAGGCAAAAAAGAAAGCTGGAAAGAAAGAGCCCACAAATCCCACCACTCCGATATTGAAAAGATGTTTTTTCTTAACTTTCCGTACATGATAAATAGCCATCGGCAAAAAAGCCAATCCCGTTACTGCTATCCGAAAAGTCCCTACTTGCAATGGAGAAAAAGCTTCTAGCCCTTTCTTGATAAAGATATAGGAACTACCCCATAATAGGCCTAAAAAGACTAA
>JAJRQS010000414.1 GCA_024280135.1 Bacteroidota bacterium
GTGATACTATTCTCATACCCCATAAATAGTCCTTTTTGCGGTTCTTTTTGCTTATGAATTATAGCGTTAAGTGCCTGTTTATGGGGCTTTGATACAGGTTTTACTTATGGATTTTTTGTGATTTAGGTGCGAAAGTTGAGAATTTAACAAAAGATTTTTTTTCTTCATTTTCTTCTGCTAGTGGTGCCTCTCTCGGTGGTACGGACGGTGTTAATGATTTTTCAGAGATTGCTTGGTCTATGTTGCAAGCTTTCGGCGTCACTGATGTTTTTCAAACTTTTCTTCCTTTGTTTTTTTCTACTTTTACCGCGTATTTTTCTATTATCGCGACTCGCATGCTTCTTGATTTCCAGCGGCAAATCTTGGCGCAATTGCAGAAAGCTGCAAATCTATATCTTGGGTAGCGGGGTGTCAATATGATATGGTACATAACAGGTAAGCCACGATCAGGTAAGACATATTATGCTGTTTATAAGTTGGTTGGTTTTGCTCGTTCAGGTCGATACGATTATATATATACCAACATTGGTGGTTTTAAATTTGATCAATTTGATAATGTTTCTAAGTTGGATTTTGAATCTTTTTTCGACGATTATGCGCGATCCCTTTATGATGAATTTAAAAAAGCCAAAAAAACGATGGACGATTACGACGAATATATTGTCGATAAAGTAAAATCGGATGGTTATTTTAAATCTGCTTTTTTTTGTGATGAGGCACAGGAATATTTGTCGAATGATCGCGCACATATTCGCTGGTTGTTCTCTTATCAAGGTCATCTTGGTATGGATTTTTATTTTATCACGCAGGCTTTAGGTCTGGTACATAGTAAATATAAATATACTATAGAATCTGTTACTAATTCTGTTTCATCCTCGTTTAAAATATTTTCTAATCTTCTTAATTCTCCCGCTTTAGTCAAGTTTTTTGGTCGCTATAAGCTTTATTTAAAACTACAAGAAAATAGTAATTACGGCGTATATCAAGTGTATGCCACGACAAAGATGTCTAGGTCTGACCTTATTAATACTTTTCGGCTCCCATTTCGTTCTGATATTTTTTCTTATTACAAGTCTGGTGATAAGGTAACACATAACTCACCTTTGCTCGGTCGTCTTATTTTTATCATTTTTTTGATTTTTTCAGTTTATTTGTACTACAGGTATTATTCTTTTGGTCAGAAAGCTTCACCTGTTTCATCTTCCCCTGCATCAGTTGTTCATAAAGACAAGGTTTCTTTTAAGGGTGCTTCTTCGTCCTATGATTATTCTGTTGTCGGTGATACGATAATTGTACCAGTGTATTGCCGTAATGATTATTGCAGTTCTACCTATTTTCACGATCTTCCCTATTCTCTTCTCCGAAAATATAAAGATCAGTTGTTCCGTATTGTTTATTCTGAGGATCATTTTTATTCAACTGATGTATATCTGGAGACCACAGCACGGTCAATGCGTATGTTCTCTTCTTTTTTGCCCAATAATAAGTTGAATAAAAAAGGGAATTCATTTTTGCATGAGGTAATCGGTGATGATGACTAATCATTCATGTTCATGCTTTGCTGCCCCGCTGGCGAAGCGCCCCGCGGGAGCGGACTATCCTTATATTGGATTGTGCCTTAATACGGTAAAAAATTTGAAAAGTTGCGTAGCGTCCCTTTACGGGTTCTGTGTCGGTCGGTTACACTTTGACCGCGAAGATGAACTATTTTATATGTGTCATGCTTCGCTGGTCGATGCATCACCGACCGACACAGGTTCAGTCAAGGGTTCAAGCGTAGCAAGTTTTCAAAATTTTTATCCGTTAAAACACTTTTACTGCATATCCGCGCGCAGCGCGGCTGCCACCAGAAGCGTCTTTTTTGAGCGCGTAGCGCGAAAAAAAGCGCGTCTCTTGGCTACTTATAAAAAAGTTGACGACAAATTTAAAAAGGGGTCAAAATGTATGGATTAACAAAAAGAAATAAAAAAGAGGTTTACGAAAAAATCGAAAAACAAAAAGATTTTCTCTATAGTCACTATATCGAACTTGGCGGTGAAAAAGTTCAACTTGCTTCATTCTTTAAAAATACTTTCATCAATCCAGAACGATATATAGCTGAGCTTCAGAATCGCGTATGGTCTTTGGTCAGGTACTCTGAAGATCGTGGTCTTGTTAATGTCTTCATCACATTAACCCTGCCTAGTGAGTATCACCGCAAAAAGACCATGCGTAGTGGCAAACTAATCCGTAACCCAAAGTTTGCTCATCAAGACATCAAAGTCTATGACATTTTTACAAAAAAGCGTCCTGATAGTCTACATATACATGATTTTAAGGTTCACAAATCTATTCGACTTAATTATTGGACTGGAAAGGTTACAACGGTAAGTATCGTGAAGCGGAAATATTGGAAACATCTCAAGGGGATTCAGACTTACGATGAACTTTATGAACTCACCTCAAAAGTAGATCAAATGCTTAGACAAGATACTGAAATTTACGACATTGAGACTAAAAAACGCACCATTTATTACCAAAATCTTGTGCTAAAACAAAAACCTATTGCTTCATTACCACGTTGGACAGGCAAATTAAAGGAAATTTCCTTGAGCCCATTCGATTATATGCCGCCTGCCGCATCAAAGGCATTAACCGACATGTGGACTGTCATCCGCAAAGATCGTGCATGGAAAGACCTTGATAAAGATGACAGAGTATATTTTCGTGTGACTGAACCACACATGGATGGCACACCGCATTTGCATATTTCGGCATGGGTACCTAAGTATGCAGTCGCACGACTTGTTGAGGCTATTCACCGTCTTTACCCTGCTCCTGCTGCTGACATTTCTTCGTCATATATTCCCCAAGGGTATGAAAATTATGAGAAAGTATATAAACGAAATGGTAGATGGTGTGATGCTTACAAGCCAAGCCCAGATAGCAATATCTATATCAAGGTTCATATCGAAAATACAGTGAATTATCTTATGAAATATATATACAAGACCCTCGATGATCTTCGGGACGGTAAAGGCATTACAGAAATTACTATGTGGTATATCTATCACGGAATTTGCCGTTTCTACACCAGCAGAACTCTCATAAGCCTAAATGTTTATCGCCCGCTTTCAGGTCGTTATAACTATACACTTCTTGAATTGACCCATCAATATCATAATGACACGATTACAGTATGGCTTGATCCTGACACAAAACAACCTCGTATCATTCAGTATGAGGATTTTATTCTGTGGAATAAAAAAGATTTTGAACTTAAACAATTTGACAAACTTAAACAATTTGACAAGGATGACAAGATAGATCATAACAAGACTATCAAACTTAGAACCATTGATGTCGAAATTGACGGTGAAGAGTTCTACATGTACCGATCAGGTTCTAAATTCTACCGCAAAACTTCCCAAAATGAGGACTTTTTGGAAGATGAGAATAATTATATTACTCCAGTTACTCGTATGAAAATGTACGAGTTATGGAATTATTACCATTCTCTTGATCCTGATGATCCGGGCTTGAATATCAAACATTTTGGTTTGGTTCATAACACTATGATCGAACGCGGATTAATTGATGGCGAAGTGGTACCATTGGACGATTACAATACTAATTTTGATTTGGAGGAAATAGTATGAAAAATGAAGATATATGGACAATAAGTAAGGCACACGAGAAGATCGAAAGTCTCGAATATGAATTGGTTGGCATTAATGCTCGGATAGAATATATAGATTTTCTTCGTCGCGATTTTGAGCTACAAAAAGAATCAATGATACGAAGACTCGGCTGTATCGAAAAAGAAATAATAGAAATGCAAAAAATCATAAGAGGTGAGAACGATGAAAATAGAAACGATTGATCAAGTCATTGATGACATTATTTTGAAAAGTCCATATGGTGGTAAACTATGGCAACATCGCCAAAAACAAAAATACAAAACACAAAACGATTCCAAAAATGAGGATTCAAAACCAAAGCAAAAAGATGAACCAACACAGGATCATCCACATCAAACTTATTTTGATTTCGGAGAATAGAACAATGACTAACCCATTATATTTAAAGACTGGCGATATGGCAAAACTTATAGGCTATAGCAGGGATTATCTGCTGAAGAACCGTGAAGTACTTTTTTATGAGGGCGTTCATTATTTTTCAAAAGAGAATCGCCTTAACTGGAAGGTAGCAAAAATGATTGAATGGGTAGAAAACCAAACAATGTCCGATCAAGCAAAACAAATTCTTGATATGGTATCCTAATATGCCCGTTGTCTGCTGACTGAAAGGAAATGACAATGGTAAGAATGTTCCGACGCGGTAACGGGATACTCTATATCGAGTATAAACTTGATGGTAGAACCGTACAAAAGAGTACAAGGCTACCAGATACGCCACAAAACAGAACATTAGTCAAAAGAGAGGTAATACCTGCACTTCACCGAAAGATACTCTTAGGTGAAGTAGGTAAAGAAAAGCCTAAAACCTTTGAGTATTACAGTCAGCTATATTTGAGAGATAAAA
>JAJRQS010000027.1 GCA_024280135.1 Bacteroidota bacterium
AAAATGTCTTTTCTCAGAATTTGGTTAACTTCACAAGTGACGATTTCACCTACTCTATCAACATACCTTTTATACACTTCGTCCTTTTGAAGGTCCAAAATTTTTGTCATCAAGGTTTGCCGAGCCGCTTGAATGGCTCTTCTACCAAAAGTCTTAAGGTATAATTGCTCATAGCATTCATCACCTACTTCATAATCTTGATCGATTTCTAAAGCACCCGAGATCGCTATTTGCGTTTTTTCGTCGCCAACTTCACCATCATTGACCACTTCTCTAATTCTCCAGAGCTCTAAATCCCCTGTTGAAGCGTTGACAATGACGTTAAAATTTTCATCGTCCCCATACTTCTTCTTAATGAGGGTTCTGAATACATCTTCCAATACTCTGACGAGCGTGGGTCTATCGATGTTCTTTGTATTTTTAAACTCCGAAAAGGTTTCTACAAGGTTGAGCATCTATTTTACTTTTTCTTGTTAAACGAAATTTGAACTATTGTTTGTTTAATCTGATCAAAAGGGATGTTTTTTTCCACTTTTTCTCGAATTTTCTTTTTGCGTTCCTTGCGGACAATTTTTTGCAGGATCGTTATCCCAGCCTCATCCGCAGCTACTAATTTTCCTTTTTCTTCTCCATTGTCTGTTTTCACTTTCACCTCTCGCCCGATATTATTAATATACTGGCGCAAAATCTTAAGTGGCTTGCTTATTCCTGGAGAAGACACCTCTAACACGTACTTTTCTTCGATCCAAATAAATTCATCGATGTACGCTTCTACATGACGGCTAATGGATTGACATTTTCCTAGCGAAAGCCCTGAGTCACAGTCCAAGAAGATGTTTAGTCTTTTGCCCGGAAGGGATTCAATCTCTACCAAAAAGCAGTCTTCATAGCCTTCAGTCCCAAATTTTTCATTCAGAACTTCCGTAATTTTTGTATTAATATCCATCTAAAAATGGTATAAAAAAGAGGGAGCCAATTGGCTCCCTCTTTTATCTTTTCTTATTATACCGCAAAGGTAAGGTTAAATTCTCATATTTCCAAGCATTTTCACTTAGATGTTAAAGTTTATCACATGGTTTTGTCCATGATAGTATATATAAGCCCATAAACAGATAAATACAATTAATCCGACAATTACTTTTAATAAAAACAAGCCTTTTGCTGTTGCGTGGTCTATATGGTCACTCATGATTTATTTGATTTTGTCAAGGTAAGAAAATGGATTGCAAAGAAAAAGAAAAAAAACTAATCTACAAAAGATTAGCCTATTTATCTAACTAATCTACTTTGAAAAGCGATTTTAACTAAACTGGCGGTGCTATTCACACTCAATTTTCGCATTAGATTTTTCTTATGCACACTTACCGTTTGGTCACTAATAAATAGTTGGTCGGCAATTTGCTTATTGGACAGTGCCTCTCCTATTAGACTTAGTATCTCTACTTCTCGTTTGGTTAAATTATTTTTTTGAACAAACCGATCATCCGCTTCAAAAGGTGACTTTCCTTTTGTCAAATTGGAATGTACATTCGGAAGGCTAACTCCTTTACCAAAATACACTTCACCTGCGACTACTTCCCTAATACCTGCTACCAAATCATCCTTTTTAGAATTCTTCAACATGTATCCATCTACCCCATTTTTAAAGGCTTTTTTCACATACTTGGGATCATCATAGCTCGTTAGGATCATTATCTTAGTACTTCCAAATTCCTTCTTTACCCTAGCTACTAATTCTAAACCACTTTCGTCCTCTAAATTCAAATCTAGCAGTAATAAGTCAGGTTTTATTTGGTATAATAACACAAATAACTCTTTACCATTTGAGGCTACGGAGATTGAATCGACTTCCTCGACGCTATTCAATACAGACTTCATACCCTCTGCAAATAAGAGATGGTCATCCACCAATACCACACTAAACTTCTCCATTATCTATTTTGTTGGTTTCTAATCGCTGTTGTTGTATAACAAATTTACAGGTTTCTACGAAAAAATACCGCTTTTGGGTTACTATTCTGTTATTTATTTTTGAGATTGGAGTGTTTTTGCTTTACTTTTGTCCCAAACTAGATGGTATATGCGCTTTAACCAAATTGGAGTATTCTTTTTCAAATTGCTAATTGGAGTATTTAGGGTGCTACCTTTCTCCGTTATCCATTTATTTTCCAATATTTTGGCCTTTCTATTTGAGTATGTGATTCGTTACCGAAAAAAAGTCATCATAAATAATCTACTAATTGCTTTTCCCTCCAAAAGCCTAAAGGAACGAAAAGCAATCATGCACCAAACTTATTTGGCACTATCAGATAATTTTTTGGAAACCATCAAGAGCTTTTCCATTTCTGAAAAAGAACTCAAAAAGCGGATGGTCTTCACTAATCCAGATTTCCTAGATCAATACTTTGTAACCTCCCCTAGCCATGTAATAGTCTTGGGTGGTCATTTCTATTCCTGGGAGCTTGGAGTGTTAGGTGCTCAATTATATGTCAAACAGCAGATGATGGGGGTTTATAAACCACTGTCAAATAAACTATTAAATGACTATCTAAACAAGCGCAGACATAGATTTGGGAGTGAACTAATGTCCATGAATCAAACTTTTAGGACCATCCTCAAAAATAAAAATAGAGATGTCGCCTACGTATTCATTGCAGACCAAAGCCCATCCAATGTAAAAAGTGCTCATTGGTTAAATTTCTTTGGTAAAAACACTGGCTTCTTACAAGGTGCCGACAAAATTGCACGCTCCACTGGATATCCCGTTTTGTATTACACGATCACGCGCACAAAGCGTGGTTATTATGAACTGACTTTTTCTGAATTATGTGCAGCACCGCAATCCCTGAAAGAAGGTGAGGTTACTCGTTTGTTTGCACAAAAACTAGAAGAAAATATTAAGGCTGATCCTGTTGGGTGGTTGTGGTCACATCGGCGTTGGAAGCGTACACCCAACTCGGAAGGCAACTAACTACCCAAAAAGGAATGGATATTATGCCGCACCTCATCGCTAGCTAAGAAGTATGTGTGTTTATTCAATTTGGCCGTAAGGCTGTATCCAATTTTCATTTTTGTACAATTCAAGTAGGTAAAATTGGTTGCTTGATTAGCATCCGGGTATTCTTGTCCTAGTCTTATACTTCCATTTCGCATCCGTGAAACGGCCAATATCCGATCTTGCCAATGGTATAGTACAAGTATCTTTTCTGCAATTTTTGACAGCTCCGTTTCATAAGCGACAAAGTCCTTCATAGACATATCTGCTGCTGCTAGTATCATTTTTCGGACATGACCTTGCGGCAAAAATCCTGCTTTCACTGTTTCCAAAAGAAACTGGTTACCCATGGAATGACAGAGTAAATCTATTTGACTATTAGGTGAGGTTTTAGCGCAAGCAACAACCAACGTTCCTAATTTTTCTCTACTCTTATGGATGACCTTTAAGCTATGTCCATAATTTAACTTACTAGACGCCCAGAGGATATGCAAGATACTTGTGGTTCTATTTTCTTTATCTGTAAGAAATAATTTTTCAAAGGCCAAAACCGTTCGTTGCATAAGACCTTGTCTTGCGCCTGCAAAACCATGTACAAAGTAAAAGTGCTGACTGCTTAAAGAACGTTGAACTTGATTTATTGCATCATCAACAGACCAATCATCTGGCCCATAATAGCACTTCAATACTTTGCCTTTTTGAACTCGAAAATCACCGCACTTGACGTTTGCAGTTTGGGTCGATAATTCTATAAAATATTGATGGGTCTTTTGCATTTGAATGGCTTGCGCAAAAAAAAGTTAAAACGACTTTGTACTAAAAACATTGCTTTCGACATTCATCTTCTAGCGTAGATATCATAATACGTTTTGAAGAATACAACCATAAAAAAAACTCTCTCGGCCGAAACCGAGAGAGTTTATCTAAAACGACACAATGTCGTTATTCAAATAAATGCAGATTAATAGTTTCTACTAACCACTAATTTCTTAGTAGCCGTACGACCATCAATTGCTTGAATTTGAACATTGTAATATCCATTATTGAAAGCGTCTAAGCTAACCTTCTCAGGTGCAGCAGAGACCTCATCCAAAACAATAGTTTTAACTGTTCTACCTAACTGGTCAGAGATAGTAATTACTGCCTCTAATCCTTTGTAAGGTAATAAGTCAATCATAAAGAACTCAGCTGCAGGATTCGGGAACAATGTAATATCAGCACGCTCTCCAAAGACAGCCATTGTCTTATTAGAGATGATGTTGTTATTATTTGTGACCGCTACTATTTGGTAGTAGTTTTCGCCTTTAGCAGGTTCAGCATCTGTGAAGTTGTAAGAAGAAACAGTACGATTCTCAGATTTCACACTTTCAACTTGAGCAATAGCAGTGTAAGTAACCCCATCAGTTGAACGTTCAACAATGAAATACTCATTTACATCACTTGTATTATTCTGCCAAGTTAAATCAGCAGTATACTCATTTTGCGTAAGCGCTAACTCCATAATAGTAGAAGAAGCTGCATCAGAGCTACCACCACAAGCAGTAGAATTGCCACTCATATGAATGTTGATATCCAAAGAACCACCATTTGATAACGAGTAGTTGTTATATGGTTGACTCACAACGTTGTAGCCTAACCAAGTAGTACCACCATAGTCATTCCAATCTCCATATAATGCAGCACCTGTACCCATTTGGAATGGGTGCATAGTGTTCCATACATTAAGCACAGCTCCATTCATAGCACCTTTACCTGTAATAGTACCTGTAACATTCGTGTAGTAGTACCAATCAGAATCATCTGCAGTGTAACAATTAGAACTTACATCATGTGCATCAGATGGCGTAGTAAATGTACGACCAGAGAAATCCAATTCAACTTGGAATCTAATATTAGTATCCTCATAGTTACGAACCATCATTGTAAGATGTGCCGTTCCATCAGTATATTCAACAAATTCACTGTATTGAATCTCCTGATAATGCTCACACTCAGGAAGAGGTTGGAATTGGTCAATCAAGTTTCTAGCATAAAATCCATATGCCAAGTCTTCATTACACTGATAAGCAGACCATACTTCACGAGTTGCACAAGTAGTAGGACCACTGTAACTAACCGTAATAGTGAAACTACAAGTCTCTGTGTTTCCACAACCATCAGTAGCTGTATAAGTAACCGTGTGTGTACCTGTAGCTAAGAAAGAACCGCTAGTAGGACCACTCGTTTGATTAACAGATACTCCACCACCTGTACAAGTAGATGAAGCAGAAGGAGCAGACCAAGTTACAGTTGTACCTGTAGCATCAGTAGCATCAACGCTCATATTATTGTTACAGTTGAAAGTCAAGCTTCCTGCTGGAAGTTGAGGCACAAATCCTGCATCAATATCAGTAATATTCTGACCTGAAGTGACATCGAAACAATCTGTGAAACCAGTCCACCCTTGGTTAACATCACTATCAACAGCACCATTTGTACCAACACTAGTTGGAGAAACAGTATGATCAGCTGGAGCTATAAATTTAACTTTATAAGAACCAGGCATTACGTTATTAAATGAATATGCACCATTTGCATCAGTAGTTGTTTGACCTTTCCAGTTTCCTGCACAGTCAGTCAACATAACAAATACACCTTGAATACCAGGCTCACCAGCATCTTGAATACCGTTTCCGTTAGTATCACTCCATACGAAGTTTCCTACAGAACCCGGAGTAGCAGGTTGACCAGGATTAACTGTTACCGTAAAGCTACAAGTTTCTGTGTTTCCACAAGCGTCAGTAGCTGTATAAGTAACTGTTTGCGTACCCACAGCCATCATAGACCCATTTGTAGGTCCAGAAGTTTGGTTAAGAGTCGCTCCACCAGCACAAGTTGAAGTTGCTGTCGGTGCAGTCCAACTTACCATTGCCATATTTTGACCAGATGCTGCCATCACAACAACATTTGAAGTACAAGTCAAGTTCAAGTCTCCTCCAGGAGGAGTTGAACCTACAAATCCAGCATCAATATCCGTTCTACTTTGACCAGAAGCCAAATCAAAACATTCAGTGAATCCAGTCCAGCCTTGTAACAAGTCACTATCATTATCATCGTTAGAACCCGCATTCGTTGGAGCTACTGTATAACCAGCAGGCGTTACAAATTTCACTTTGTAAGAACCAGGAGCTACATTAGTGAAAGAGTATTCACCGTTCGCACCAGAAGTCGTTTGACCTTTCCAGTTTCCTGCACAATCTGTCAACATGATGAATACATCCGCAACACCAGGCTCACCAGCATCTTGGATACCATTACCATTCAAATCATTCCATACGAAGTTACCTACGGTACCCGGTGTGGTTCCACCGCCACCTCCGCCACCACCTTGTGGTACGAATCCAGCATCGATATCCGTTCTACTTTCACCAGAAGCCAAATCAAAACATTCAGTGAATCCAGTCCAGCCTTGTAGTAAATCACTATCATTGGCATCATTAGAACCCGCATTCGTTGGAGCTACTGTGTAATCAGCAGGCGTTATAAATTTCACTTTGTAAGAACCAGGCGTTACATTAGTGAAAGAGTATTCACCGTTCGCACCAGAAGTTGTTTGACCTTTCCAGTTACCTGTACAATCTGTCAACATAATGAATACTCCAGGAATACCAGGTTCACCAGCATCTTGAATTCCGTTTCCATTTGTATCACTCCATACAAAGTTACCTACGGTACCCGGTGTGGTTCCACCGCCACCGCCTCCGCCACCACCTTGTGGTACGAATCCAGCATCAATATCTGTTCTACTTTGACCAGAAGCCAAATCAAAACATTCTGTAAATCCAGTCCAGCCTTGTAGTAAATCACTATCATTGGCATCATTTGAACCCGCATTTGTTGGAGCTACTGTATAATCAGCAGGCGCAACAAATTTCACTTTATACGAACCAGGAGCTACATTAGTGAAAGAGTATTCACCGTTCGCACCAGAAGTTGTTTGACCTTTCCAGTTACCTGTACAATCTGTCAACATAATGAAAACTCCAGAAATACCAGGTTCACCAGCATCTTGAATTCCGTTTCCATTTGTATCACTCCATACAAAGTTACCTACGGTACCCGGTGTGGTTCCACCACCACCACAGTTTGGAGACTGATCAACCGTTACTGTGATACAATTACTTTCGCCAGTCCATTCTGTACATCCAACACGACGTGCACATCTACGGTAAGTAGTTGTTTCCGTTAATACACCAGGGCTATATGAAGTCCCCGTTGCACCCGCAATTGCATAAGTAGCAGCATTATTAGGACAAGTAGTACCTGCTTTAGCCATCCATAAGTATTCAATACCTCCAGAACCTCCAGTAGGTAATCCTGCATTGGTAATCATAGCAGCAGATTCTCCAGCACAAATAGTTTGCACACCCGCAATAGCTCCACCATCAGTGAAGTTATCACATCCGCCTCCGCCACCACCTTGTGGTACAAATCCAGCATCGATATCTGTTCTAGCTTGACCAGAAGCCAAATCAAAACATTCTGTAAATCCAGTCCAGCCTTGTAGTAAATCACTATCATTGGCATCATTAGAACCCGCATTCGTTGGAGCTACTGTATAATCAGCAGGTGCAACAAATTTCACTTTATAAGAACCAGGAGCTACATTAGTGAAAGAGTATTCACCATTAGTCCCAGTAGTTGTTTGACCTTTCCAGTTTCCAGCACAATCAGTCAACATCACAAATACACCAGGGATACCAGGTTCACCAGCATCTTGGATACCATTACCATTTGTATCACTCCATACGAAATTACCTACAGAAGCAGGAGTCGTAGGGACACCAGGCGTAACTGTTACCGTAAAGGAACAAGTTTCGTAGTTTCCACAATTGTCAGACGCACCATAAGAGACAGTCTGAGTTCCGATAGCCATTGGCGCATTATTCGCAGGGCCATTCGTTTGAGTCAAAGTAGCACCACCTGAACAAGTAGAAGAAGCCGTTGGAAGCGTCCAGCTTACCATTGCAGTAGATTGTCCTGCAACTGCAGTAACACTGATATTATTTGAACAAGTTAAAGACAAGTCACCACCAGGAGCAGCACCAATGAAACCAGCATCAATATCCGTTCTATTCTGACCAGAAGCCAAATCAAAACATTCTGTAAAACCAGTCCAACCTTGTAACAAATCGCTATCTGTAGCATCGTTAGAACCCGCGTTAGTAGGAGCAACATTGTATCCTTCAGGAGCAACGAACTTAACTTTATAAGAACCAGGAGCTACGTTAGTGAAAGAATATTCACCGTTGGTACCAGTAGTTGTTTGACCTTTCCAGTTTCCTGCACAATCTGTCAACATGACAAATACCCCAGGAATACCCGGTTCACCAGCATCTTGAATACCGTTTCCGTTTGTATCATTCCAAACAAAATTACCAATAGAACCAGGAGTCGCAGGTTGACCAGGACTTACTGTAACGGTAAAGCTACAAGTCTCTGTGTTTCCACAATCGTCAGTCGCTTGGTAAGTAATTGTATGTGTACCAACTGTGAAAGAACTACCACTAGGTAATCCATTAGTTCTTGTAACAGTTACATTTCCAGGATTAGAAGAACCAGGACAAGGAACCTCCATCACAAATTCTGCGCGGTACCATGCGTCTCTGTCTGTCCATTTACCGTCAGATTTTAACATTCTAGTGAAGTTTTCATCTCCACCAGAAGGCTCACAGTTATCCCAACTCCAACATTTCCAGTTTTCGTAACCTGGATTTTCTCCATTTGCCCATGTGAAGTTACCTTCAGATTGATAATCAGAATAACCAATCCATGCATCATCTGCACCAATAAGATTTCTTACGAATTCATTTTCACCTGCATCATTAATAGTCACTAAGTGCCCACCTGCAGCTGCTGAAAGATTCTTTGCTGTATTCCAAGAGAAATCATTTCCATTAGAACAAAAATACTTACTTCCGTTGTATTCACCCATATAGATGAAACCACTTTTGCTGTTTCCTACTTGAGAACAATCAGGAGAACCACCTACAGTACAAGTTGTAGTTGCATTAGGTGTACTCCAAGAAGCAACAGCGGAATTTTGTCCTGTAGCAGCTGTTAGGTTAATGTTGCTAGGGCAAGAAATAGAAACATCACTTGCTTGCTCATAACCAAAACAAACGCTTGCAGGATAAACTGAATTTGCGCTACTGTTGTCATTTCTCCATACTGTGAATCATTCCAGTGAACTAAAACGATTTTATCCACACCATTAGGAAAATAATGACTACCCAAAGAGCCCGTTGTATAAGCATCCATGGTACCCGTAGCTACATCCGCAGTATAGGCAGTTTGCCAAACAACTGAATTGTTCTTTAAGAACACGACCTTCCATGTTTCATGAGGTTGGCTTTCAGTATATTCTCTATTACAATAGCCATCCCAACTAACATACTCATTGATGTTAATTGTAACCGGACCGCTAAAAGCTGCCGGATAAGAACTTGTAGGAATCACAAACTGATGGTCCCAATAGAAATATGCATCTGCATATACATCACATCCATCGTAAGAGATATCATTATCCCAAACAAAAGACCCATTATCACAAGATGGGTCTGGTGGAAGATTCCAAGCTAAAGCGTCTTGGCTAAAGCTAAATAAAAGAAAGATTCCTAGAAATAAAGCATTTGCTTTTTTCCAAGAGCTTCCTAGAGAAGAGTTCGAATTGTTTCGCCACTCCGCCCAAAAGGTAAGCGTTTTTTTCATTGTGTCTGTTTTAGATTAAAAAATAAATAGTTAGATTACCTAACTCTTATAAAAAGGTGGGGGGGGAACCGACAACAAAGATAAAGATTTCAGTAGTAAAAACAAAACAATCCTATTTATTTTCACATCAAAGTAAATACTTATGAGACTAATTATAAGTAGAAAAAAGAACATAAACCGTTGAATAACAATTATTTAAATATTGCATTATCTAAATATTAAAAATTAGACTAGACATATAAATACCATAAATTACGTAGAAAAAAACATTCGAATAAAAAGGTATCTTCTAATATAGGTATATATAAAAAGCCTCATACCCAAAAGGGTATGAGGCTTTAAATATTACTTTAAGAAGGACTATTTTCCTCCGTCTAATTCATCTTGCCAAGTTTTCAGCTCGTCCCATTGCCCGTTAGCAGCCATTTCCGATTGCTTAGGCCATGTACCAGGGTCGTGTGAAGCAAAATTACTTCCAGCTGCTTCTAACCAAGATTTTATAGTTTCAGAAGGCGTTTCAGCTAATTGCTTGAAAGTAAGAACACCTGCCTTGTTGATTATTTCTTCAATCTTTGGTCCAATACCTTCAATTTTCTTTAAATCATCAGCTACTGTTGCTTCAACAACTTCCTCTGCTACAGCTGTTGCCGCCACTGCTTCTACCACATCAGCTTTCTTTTTTCCACGACGTGTACGCTTACGTTTTGGCTTAGCTTCTTTAGCGGCAAGCATTACTTCATTGAAGTCAACAAATTCAATCATTGCCATTTCTGCAGCATCACCTAATCTAAATCCCATACGGATGATTCTTAAGTATCCACCTGGTCTGTCAGCAATTTTGGCAGCGATAGGACCAAAAAGTTCCTTCATCGCTTCATTGTCTTGCATATATGAGAACACAACTCTGCGAGAGTGAGTGGTATTCGTCTTAGCCTTTGTTAAGATAGGCTCTAAATGTCTTCTTAATGCTTTCGCTTTAGGAAGCGTTGTCTTAATACGCTTGTGTGTAATCAGGGCGATAGACAAATTGCGTAATAACGCTTTTCTGTGTCCTTTTTTTCTACCTAATTTGTTAAACTTGTGACCGTGTCTCATTTATTCAAGATTATCTTCGTAACACTGGAGTAAATAAACACTCAACAGTAATTACTATTAAAAAATTTAGCTTTCTTCTAGCTTATATTTTGAAAGATCCATACCAAAGGTCAATCCTTTTTCCGTAAGGAGCTCTTCAATCTCTACAAGAGATTTTTTACCAAAGTTTCTGAACTTCAATAATTTATGTGTTTCATATTGAACCAAGTTTGCCAAAATATCAATCTTGGCTCCTTTTAAGCAATTGTATGCTCTAACAGACAAATCTAAATCCTCCAAAGAGGTCTTTAATAACTTTCTCATGTGAAGAATATGCTCGTCAACGATATTTTCTTCTTTAGTCGAATCATCTTCAAAAGTCATGTGCTCATCCGTGATGAGCATCAAGTGCTGCACCATGATACGAGCTGCTTCTTTGATTGCTTTTTCAGGGTGAATAGTGCCATCTGTTTTGATTTCGATAATTAATTTCTCAAAATCTGTTCTTTGTCCAACACGCGTACTTTCTACTCTATAAGCCACCTTCTTCACAGGTGTATAAGTTGCATCTACAGGAATCAATCCAATAGCAGCATCTTTTGGTAAATTTTCGTCCGCAAGGACATAACCCCGTCCTTTAGTTACTGACAATTCGATTTCCAAACTTACAAAAGGTTCCATTCTACAGATAACTAAATCCGGATTGGTCACTTCAAAAGCATTGGTAAAGGTAGCAATATCACCAGCGGTAAACACTTCTTTACCTGAGATGGTTAGATATACTTTTTCTTCAAATGAATCATCCTCAGGGTTCTGAGGTTTTAGGCGCACTTGCTTTAGATTCAAAATAATATCTACAACATCCTCTACCACACCTTTGATTGTAGAAAATTCATGCTGCACACCACCAATTCTAACAGCGGAAATAGCAAATCCAGGTAGAGAGGATAATAAAATTCTTCTTAGAGAATTACCAATAGTCTGTCCGTAACCAGGTTCAAGTGGTTTGAATTCAAAAGACCCTTCAAAGTCATTAGCTTTTTGCAGAAGGATTTTTTCAGGCTTAGTAAAAGGTATAGTAGCCATATTAGGGTGTTTTCTAGATGATGATAAAAAAGGAGAAAGGTATTACTTGGAATACAATTCAACAATCAACTGCTCATTGATGTTTTCTGGAATTTCCGTTCTTTGTGGAAAAGCTAGAAAAACACCTTGATAAGCGTCTGGATTCCACTCTAACCAAGGGAATTTTTTTACGTCAGAGTTATTTTCAATAGAAGTATAGATTACTTCATTTCCTCTAGACTTCGATCTTACCGCAATCACATCACCTGGACGTAAGGCATACGAAGGGATGTTGGTTAGAATACCGTTTACGGTAATATGCTTGTGTGTCACAAGTTGTCTCGCAGCATTTCTAGTAGGAGCGATACCCAAACGGAAAACCGTATTGTCTAATCGTCCTTCCAAAAACTGTAGTAAAACTTCACCAGTAACTCCTTGTTTCCTAGAAGCCTTTTTGAAAAGGTTTCTAAATTGGCGTTCTAATAAGCCATAAGTAAACTTAGCTTTTTGTTTTTCAAGGAGCTGCAATCCGTAGTCCGACTTTTGTCGACGACGTGCTTGTCCATGCTGTCCTGGTGGATATTTTTTCTTATCAAAATTCTTGTCGTAGCCAAAAATAGCTTCTCCCAAGGCTCTTGCTTTTTTTGTTGTAGGTCCTGTATATCTTGCCATAGTAATTAAGGTCTTTCTTGTTTTAGATTAAACACGTCTTCTTTTAGGAGGACGACATCCATTATGAGGCATGGGTGTTACATCGATGATTTTGGTAATTTTAATTCCTAAAGAATCAATAGCTCTAATAGCTGATTCTCGTCCAGACCCAGGTCCTTTTACATAGACCATTGCTGTTCTCATGCCTGCATCAAAAGCGACTTTACCACAATCACTAGCTGCCATTTGCGCGGCATAAGGTGTGTTCTTTTTAGAACCTCTAAACCCTCCTTTACCTGCAGATGACCAGCTAATCACTTTACCAGCTTTGTTGGTAATGGTCACGATGATATTGTTAAAACTAGCTTTGATATAAACCAAACCTTCTGGTTCGACTCTAAGCTTTTTCTTAGTTGACTTTTTTCCCTTTGCCATTTGATTTCCTGTTTAGGATTACTTAGTTACTTTCTTTTTGTTTGCTACTGTCTTCTTACGACCTTTTCTAGTTCTAGCATTGGTCTTTGTGCGTTGGCCTCTGACAGGCAACCCTTTCCTATGTCTCATCCCTCTGTATGAAACAATGTCCATCAAACGCTTTATGTTTGATTGTACTTCGGAGCGTAATTCTCCTTCCACGGTATGATCGTCAGAAATAATTTTGGAAATAGCCAAAATATTTTCGTCTGTCCATTCTTGAACCTTCACATCGTGTGGGATATTCGCTTGATCTAGTATCGCTTTGGCGCCTGAGCGTCCAATGCCAAATACATAGGTAAGCCCTATCGCTCCTATTTTATTTTTCGGTAAATCTACACCTGCAATTCTAGCCATAATTCCTAACCTTGACGTTGTTTAAATCTTGGATTCTTCTTGTCTATTACATAGATACGTCCTTTTCGACGTACTATCTTGCTCGTACTTGAGCGTTTTTTAACGGAAGCTCTCACTTTCATAATGCTGTTATTTGTAACGATAAGTAATGCGTCCCCTTGTCAAATCATAAGGAGACATTTCTACAGCTACTTTATCTCCTGGCAAAATACGAATGTAGTGCATTCTCATTTTTCCAGATATTGTAGCCACTATGAGATGGTCATTTTCAAGTCTTACACGGAACATTGCGTTTGACAAAGCCTCTTCAATAGTCCCATCCTGTTTTATTAAGTTCTTTTTAGCCATATCTATATTTCGGAGTGCAAAGATACAAAAAATAAATTAAACTTGCTTAAGTTCCGAATTACTTTTTATAATTTCTTCCACAAAAGTGTGATCTGAGAGTATCTCCGCCTTATTCTTCCGCACAACTACTGTATGTTCATAGTGCGCAGAAGGTTTTCTGTCCTTCGTTCGGATAGTCCATCCATCCTCTTCCTGAACTATATTTTTTGTATTTAGATTTACCATCGGCTCTATCGCGATGACTAAATTTTCTTTCATTAGAATACCTCTTCCTCGCTTGCCATAGTTTGGGACTTCAGGGTCTTCATGTAATGATTTACCTATACCATGACCCACTAATTCTCTAACAACACCATATCCTTTTTCCTTTTCAGAAAACTGTTGTATAGCATAACCTATGTCCCCAATTCTGTTTCCTTTTACCGCTTGTGCAATGCCTCTGTATAGAGATTCTTTTGTCACCCTTAATAGCTCCATCGTTTCTTCAGCTACGTCTCCTAAAGCATAGGTATAAGCTGCGTCTCCATTGTAGCCATTCATAATTACGCCACAATCAATAGAGATAATGTCCCCATCCTGAAATTCTCTTTCCGTAGGGATACCATGTACAACTTGTTCATTAATGGAAATGCATAACGAGCCTGGAAAACCTCCGTACCCTTTAAATCCTGGTATTCCACCATGATCTCGAATAAATTCTTCCGCCTTTGCGTCAATAAAAGCTCCAGTTATTCCAGGTTTTAGAAAAGAGCCTGCGTGCGCTAAAGTACGACAAACCATCAGACAACTCTCCCTAATTAGTTCAACCTCCTCTTCTGTCTTGTAGTATATCATAGTTTTCTTTCCCGTAGTGTTTACATGCTTGCACCAATGCCTTGCATTCCACTACCTCGGCCTTGTAATTTACCTGATTTAATTAAACCATCGTATTTACTCATTAATAAGTAACTTTCAATTTGCTGTAAAGTATCCAATGCAACACCGACAAGTATCAGAAGAGATGTTCCTCCAAAGAAATAGGCAAAGCCTTGGTGTACTCCAAAGATACTTGCAAAAGCAGGCATAATGGCTATGATTCCCAAGGCAATCGCTCCAGGCAGTGTAATTCTACTGGTAATGGTATCTATAAATTCAGCAGTAGCATTTCCAGGTTTGACACCAGGAATGAATGCATTTTGTTGCTTCAAATATTCTGAATATTGCTTTGGATCTACTATCAAGGCAGTGTATATGTAAGTAAACAACACAATCAAAATAAAGAATACAATATTATACGGTAATGAGGTAAAATCACTCATTGAACGAGCAAATGCGGATGACTCTCCTCCTACTTGACGACCCAACATAGATGGAAGACACATCAAAGCTTGCGCAAAAATTATTGG
Source organism: Bacteroidota bacterium (assembly GCA_024280135.1). Lineage (GTDB taxonomy): Bacteria > Bacteroidota > Bacteroidia > Chitinophagales > Saprospiraceae > HyVt-613. Next base: position 15,100 of record JAJRQS010000027.1, read on the forward strand.
CATTACTCCTGATGCATTTAATTTTACTGGAATAAAATCTCTAGCTCCAGCTACAGGAACACTACCTGCACTTCGCCCGACCATTCTTTTCGCAAATTGTATTGGAATTTTTCTAATTGCTTGTGTAATCATTACAGTAACCATAACAACTAAAAACAAAAATACCATTTCTAAAACGAAGGAAATCAATCCTCCATTACTGCCAATTTTAGATTCTATCTCTGATATAAAAGCTTGCGGCAAACTGACTATGATTCCTATTAAGATTAATAATGAAACTCCATTTCCTACTCCTCGTTCAGTGATACGCTCACCCAACCACATGGCAAAAATGGTCCCAGTCATTAAAATGATTGTATTCGATACCCAAAAGACGGCCGAAGTAACATTAGGATCTACTGCTCCTTTAGACCAAATCATACCTAGGTATGCAGTACCTTGAACCAAGGTAATCAAAACGGTCAGTAAACGAGTAATTTGTGTAATCTTTTTTCTGCCGGACTCACCTTCCTTAGACTGCAGCCTTTGAAAATAAGGGACTGCAAAACCTAATACTTGAATAACAATAGATGCAGTAATATAGGGCATAATACCCAACGCAAAAACAGATGCCATTTTAAAAGCACCTCCTGTAAACATATTAATCAATCCAACCAAATCCCCAGGATTGTCTGAACCCATTTCTAATTTTGAGGGTACTACGCCTGGTAAAACCACAAAAGCTCCAATTCTATATACTAGAATTAGACCTAATGTTACAAGAATTCTTTTACGAAGTTCTTCTATGTTCCAAATATTCTTAATCGTTTCGAAAAATCGTTTCATCTGCTATTTTCTATTTTCGGCTGAGAAGAAAACTACTTTCTTATAGTTTTCAGTTGGCTACAAATATAGCCTAAGTTTTGCTCAAGTATTTCGACAATTACTTTACAAGCGTGATAGTACCGCCCTGTCCCGTAACAACCTCCATGGCCTTCTTTGATGCAGCATGTGCTTCAATAGAAACAGCCTTTTTAAGTTCACCGTATGCCAAAACTTTCAACAATTCACCTTTTTTTAAAATCTTATTTTCTCTTAAGACTTCTAGTGTGATTGCATCCAAGTTATACTTATCAGCAATCTCTTGGATTCTGCTCAAATTTAACGGAACATACGCTATTCTGTTTCGAGAAAAGAATCCACGCTTAGGTAAACGGCCCTGCAAGGGCATTTGTCCACCTTCGAACCCTCTTTTCTTACTGTATCCAGACCGAGATTTTTGTCCATTATGTCCACGAGTAGAAGTACCCCCTCTGCCGCTTCCTTGACCACGTCCAACTCTCTTATTGCTCTGTATGGAACCTTTAGCTGGTTTTAAATTATTAAGTTTCATCTATCTAAATTTTAATAACCTAGTACGGTTATGCTTGTTCAGTTACAATCAAGTGTGCAACTTTTGCCACCATTCCCAATATTTGTGGGGTAGGTGTATGCTCCACCGTCTGATTAATCTTCTTAAGACCTAAAGCCTTAAGCGTATTTTTTTGTCTTTTCGTGCGATCAATAGCACTTTTAACTTGTGTAATTCTTATCTTTCCCATTAGTTTCTTGTTTTAGCCGTTAAAAACTTTCCCTACTGGAATGTTTCTTTGTTTTGCGACAGTCAAAGGAGATCTTAGCTTTAAAAGTGCATCAATCGTCGCTTTCACCACATTATGCGGATTCGTAGAGCCCAATGACTTTGCCAATACATTGTGTACACCTGCCAATTCTAAAACCGCACGCATCGCACCACCTGCAATTACACCTGTACCACTTGAAGCTGGCTTAATAAACACCTTGGCAGCACTAAATTTACCCTTTTGTTCGTGTGGAATAGTTCCTTTATAAACAGGAACCTTTACCAAGTTTCTTTTCGCATCATCAATTGCTTTTGCAATTGCTTCAGAAACCTGTCTAGCTTTTCCTAAACCGTGTCCCACCGTTCCATCTCCATCGCCTACGACGACAATAGCTGCAAAACTAAAGGTACGACCTCCTTTGGTCACCTTTGCTACACGATTAACGGTAACAAGTCTATCTTGTAGGTTGCTATCTCCTCTAGAATCTCTAGAGTCTTTCTTACCTTTGTTATTTTTTCTTTCTCTGGCCATTATACTGGTGTATGGTGTGAATTAAAAGTGTAAACCTTTCTCTCTAGCACCTTCTGCTAAAGCTTTTACACGTCCGTGATACAAGTAACCACCTCTATCAAATACAGACGCTTTAATGTTTTTAGCCAAGGCTCTTTCTGCAATCATCTCCCCTACTCTCGTAGCGATTTCGCTTCTAGTTCCTTTATCGGAAACTTCCTTTGAGGAAGCACCAACAAGTGTTACACCTTTTCTATCGTCAATTAACTGGCAATAAATGTGGTTGTTACTTCTAAACACGTTCATTCTTGGACGTGCAGCCGTACCCTTGACTTTTTTTCGAATTCTTAAATGAATTCTTTTTCTTTTTGTTAACTTTCCCATGCTAAAAGCTCTTCTTAGTTTATGCAGAAGCAGTTTTACCTGCCTTTCTTCTGAGGATTTCTCCTTTATACTTAATACCTTTTCCTTTGTACGGTTCAGGCTTACGGAAAGCACGAATCTTTGCAGCTACCTCTCCGATAAGCTGCTTGTCGATACCCTCTAATTTAATTAATGGTGGTTTCCCTTTCTCTGTAATTGTTTCCAACTTCAAATCGTCAGGAATATAAAACATAATAGGGTGCGAATACCCCACCTGAATTTCTAACAAATTACCTTTATTGGAAGCTCTATATCCTACCCCAATTAATTCTAGTTCTTTCACATAACCCTCCGTTACACCCACAATCATGTTGTTCAAAAGTGAACGATACAATCCGTGCATTGCCTTGTGGCGGTTTTGATTTGTTGGGCGTTTCACAAGTATTATTCCTTCATTCATTTCTATAGAAATGTCTGGATCTACTGCCTGTGTTAAAGTTCCCTTTGGACCTTTAATCGTCACTAGATTAGCAGCGTCAATGTTGACTTCTACTTTTTCTGGGACTGATATCGGTGCGTTTCCTATTCTTGACATGATTAATTTTCTTCAAAAATTAGTAAATGGTACAAAGGACTTCCCCTCCTACATTATTCTTTTTTGCCTCTTTACCTGTTATAACACCCTTCGATGTCGAAACAATTGCAATACCTAATCCATTAATTACACGAGGCATGTCGTTTGCACCAAAATATTGTCTCAACCCTGGCTTAGAGAAGCGCTTTAGGTTTCTAATAACTGGCAACTTGCTAATGGGGTCATATTTCAATGCTATTTTGATAATCCCTTGTTTGTCGTCTTCAACAAACTTGTATTTCAAGATATAGCCTTGATTGTAAAGTATCTCTGTGATACTTTTTTTCATTTTAGAAGCAGGAATATCAACTACCTTGTGCCCAGCAGCCTGCGCATTTCGGATTCTTGTTAAATAGTCTGCAATTGGATCAGTAACGTACATTTTCAGTTTTCTTTTTAATTACCAACTAGCTTTAGTTATACCAGGAATTTTTCCTGCTAAAGCCATTTCACGAAAGGTCACTCTACTAATTCCAAAACGTCTCATATATCCTTTTGGACGACCAGTAAGTTTACACCTATTGTGCAACCTCACAGCAGAAGAGTTTTTCGGCAATTTGTCCAACGCCTCATAATCTCCAGCTTCCTTTAATTTTTTTCTTAGGTCCGCATATTTTGCGACCATCTTTTCTCTCTTCCGCTCTCTCGCTATTAATGATTTCTTTGCCATAAAGCTTAGTTGTTTTTATTTTGATTCTTAAAAGGCAAACCAAAAGCTTTTAACAATGCCAAAGCCTCCGCATCTGTCTTTGCAGTAGTAACAAACGATATATCCATTCCCATAATCCGATTAATCTTATCCAGGTTAATCTCAGGGAAAATGATTTGTTCTTTGATGCCCATAGAATAGTTTCCACGTCCATCAAAACCTTTTTCATTAATACCTCTAAAATCTCTTACACGAGGTAGAGAAATAGAAACGAATCTTTCCAAAAATTCAAACATCATCGTTTCTCTTAAAGTTACTTTGACAGCAATAGGCATACCTTCTCTAAGCTTAAAGTTAGACACAGAGCGTTTTGCATTAATAATAAGTGGTTTTTGTCCAGTTATTAGCGTAAGCTCTTCAGCTGCATTATCAATCAGCTTTTTATCGTTTACTGCATCACCAACCGTTTGGTTAATCGTAATTTTAGACAAACGAGGTACTTGCATGACAGACTTATAATTGAACTGCTTCATCAAAGCAGGCACAATGGTCTCGTTGTAGTATCCCTTCAGGGATGGAGTTGTTGTAGTCATCATTAAATTATTTCGCCAGATTTTTTAGAATATCTAACTAGTTTTCCATCAACTAATTTACGGCCGATTCTAGTAGGGTTTCCAGACTTATCAATTACCATCAGCTTCGCAACGTGCAAAGCAGCTTCCTCTTGAATACGTCCTCCTTCACTATTTTGAGTTGGTTTCAAATGCTTTGTCACCATATTTACGCCTTCAACAAGCGCTTTACCAAGTTTTGGAAAAACTTTAACTACTTTTCCTTTCTTGCCTTTACTATTTCCGGAAATGACCATAACCATATCATCCTTTTTGATGTGCAGTTTTGGTGCAAAGCGTTTTCCAGATTTATATTCTTTCTTTTTCAGTGCCATTTTTCAGTTATTTAAAGTACCTCAGGGGCAAGTGAAACAATCTTCATATAGTCTTTCGCTCTTAACTCTCTAGCTACAGGGCCAAAAATACGTGTTCCTCTTGGTTCTTCAGAATCATTCAAAAGCACACATGCATTATCATCAAACCGAATATAAGAACCATCGTCTCTACGTAAAGGCTTTTTAGTTCGTACAACAACTGCTTTCGTTACTGTACCTTTCTTTACATTTGAACCTGGAAAAGCTGCTTTTACGGTTACCACTATTTGGTCTCCTACTCTAGCATAACGCTGTTTGGAGTTACCCAAAACTCGAATACAAAGCACTTCCTTAGCACCACTATTATCTGCAACTTTCAGTCTTGACTCTTGCTGTATCATGATCTTTTGATTAAATTGATTTTTTACTTAGCTCTCTCAATGATTTCAATCAAGCGCCATCTTTTTCTTTTACTAAGAGGTCTTGTCTCCATAATGTTGACAACATCTCCAACATTGCAGTCATTCTTTTCATCATGAGCTACAAATTTCTTGGTACGCTTTACAAACTTCCCATAAATAGGATGTTTTATGCGTTTTTCAACTACGACAGTGATAGTCTTCTCCATTTTATTACTGGATACAACTCCCACTCTTGTTTTTCTAAGATTTCTTTCCATCATTTCTCTTATTTCGGTACTATCGTTTTTTTCTACGACGTTGTACTTTTTTTGATCTTTTTGCAAGCATTTCAGGAGTCATCTCCGCAATTTCATGCTGTCTAATAAGTGTTTTAACTCTAGCAATATTTCGTCTTTTTTTACGAAGACTAAGCGGGTCTTCTAGACCCATTGCTGCATGGTCAAACTCATTGTCAACCAATTCTATCTCCATGCTAGTTAATTTCTCTTTTAACTGCTCGACAGACATATCTTTAAATTCGTTCTTTTTAGTAGAAGCCATATTGCAACAATTTTACGATCTTAGATCGGTTCTTTTTACAGTTTTAGTTAATACAGGCAGTTTTTGAGCTGCTAATCTAAAAGCCTCTTTTGCTAATTCAAAGTCCACTCCATCAATCTCAAATAACACACGTCCTGGTTTAATCTGAGCTATATAGTGATCTACAGCACCTTTACCTTTACCCATCCGTACTTCTAACGGTTTAGCGGTTATTGGCTTGTCTGGAAATATTCTAATCCAAACTTTCCCCTCTCTTTTGAGGTAACGAGTCATTGCAATACGCGCTGCCTCTATTTGTCTAGCAGTCAATCTACCAGTCTCTATTGATTTTAAGCCAAAGCTTCCAAAGTCAACAGTACTGCCTCTATAGGCCAAACCTCTGTTTCTGCCTTTCTGCTGTTTTCTGTATTTTGTTCTTTTCGGTTGTAACATGACTGTTATTTTTACGCTTCTCCCTAAGGGGCTGCAAAGTTACGTCTTTATTCTTTTAAAATCTAGTTTAACGACGTCTATTTCTTCTTCCTCCTCCTTTTCTATTTTGATTTCCTCTTTCCTTAACAGAAGTAGGCATTAAATCGCGTTTGGTTAGGACTTCTCCTTTAAATATCCAAACTTTGATTCCTAGGATTCCATACATAGTCAAAGCTTCCACTAAAGCATAATCTATATCAGCTCTAAACGTATGTAAAGGAATTCTTCCTTCTTTGTATTCTTCAGAACGGGCTATTTCTGCACCATTCAGACGACCAGAAATTCTAATCTTAATTCCACCTGCTCCAGCTCTAGTTGAAGACTGAATAGAACCTTTAATCGCTCTTCTATAATTCATTCTTGCTTCTAGCTGGCGGGCAATTGTCTCCCCCACGATATAAGCATCAAGCTCTGGACGGCGAATTTCATGAATATTGATTTGGACATCTTTACCCGTTAATTTTCTTAATTCTCGCTTCAGTTGCTCTACTTCTTTACCTGCTCTACCGATAACGATACCAGGTCGTGAAGTATGAATAGTAACAGTCACTCTTTTTAAAGTACGCTCTAGTACGATACGAGAGATTCCTCCTCTACTTACACGTGCTCTTAAATAACGACGTATTTTTTCGTCTTGAACAACATTCTCAGCAAAATTTTTGCCTCCGAACCAATTAGACTCCCACCCACGGATGATGCCTAATCTATTGCCTATTGGATTTGTCTTTTGACCCATTGTGGATGATTTATGCTTCTTCAATTTCTACCACAGAAGACTC
>JAJRQS010000028.1 GCA_024280135.1 Bacteroidota bacterium
ATCATAAAAAGGATTCCATCCTGCACCCGAAACCACATACGAACAGGAAAAATTTGAAGTCATTACCCTGTCCGATTGAATGCTCAACACTATATTTCCAGTTGGCTGATTCTGCACTGCATTCAATTCATTTAATTGTTTTTGAATTGTACTAAACTTTTTGTTCAGTTCTTTGGCTTGCTTCGTCAAACTTCTTTTTTCTTTTTTTATTTCTAAAAACTTACTTTTTTGGGCACCCACTAGTGCTACTACTTGAGCTGCTGTAAAACCTTGATCCCTACCGCCTAAAACTTGGTTCTTATTCAAGACCTGTTCTAAGTTTTTCAAGATTTCAACTTGGTCATTTATCCAATTTATCTCCTCTGACAATTGCTCCTTCTCTTCTCTCAACCTAACTATTTCAGGACTTTCCTCTTTGTTTTGGATATAATTATTCAGATACTTTGCAGACAAAAGCGTAACTCCAGAACCTGCTAACTTCACTTGTACACTCACAGGATTCACTTGCATAGAGAGTCCCGAAAGTACAACTTCTTGCCTACCTGGCTTCAAACTAATAGTTCCTTTTCTAGAGATTTCTGCATTTTGTCGAAAGACCGTTACATGATCAATTGAAGAGGTTATCGCTTGCGCAAAAATGGATTGGGCACTGAATACTAAAAGTAAAAAGAACAGCGTATTTCTCATGTTTTTATTTTTGGTTAAAAGTGATGGTTTCAAAACGAAGTATTAATTATAAAAGTATTATCTACATTTTATTTCGGATAGAAGTTGCAGATATTTTCTTAATATTTTCAGGCGGTATATGTTCTTTAATCTCATACCCAACCCCTCTACCATAATTAACACTTTCTATATCTGGTATGATGATGACTTTTACACGCTCTTTGGCGTGTAGCTCTTTATACTCAGCAATAATCTTAGATTGCACTTCTTTTGCGGTAAAAGGATTTTTATCATTTACTTGCATGTCTCGAACACAAATCAAGATGCGTCTCCCCTCTTTCAACCGTTGATCAAACAGCCACTTATGCCCATCATGCAATGGCTGATACCTTCCGACAAACATTGCAAAGCGATTGACTTCTACAACAACTTCCAATATCTTATGCATACAAACCTCTATTGATGCATCCGTATCAATATCTGTAAAATTGTTTTGGGGTGGTTCATATGCTTCCACCCAGTACGCTTCCTTCCCCCGTTTTTCGGTGCTATGCAAATAAAACTCCACCACTGGGGCTAACTCCTTAAATTTTTCACGCAAGTCTATATAGGGTGCTACAACTGACACGACAACTATCTTGTCTGCATCATTCATCCCCTTAGCTATCGCTTGAGCTGTTTCAATATTCTTTCGACGACCCATTTCTGAATAGTCAAAATTTTGCGTAAGCGACCGCAGTCCATCTCCATCAATATGCTCCACCCTGCGCCCTCGTGTTTTGAAGTGCTCTACCAACAAAGTCGCCAAAGTTGTTTTTCCCGACCCAGGCTGTCCCGTAAACCAATAAATCATTCTTTTTTATTGCAAAAATAACCTCTTTTATCCTTTCAAAAGCGTATTCTATCAAATAGAACCATACAGTTATAAAACTAAAAAATCGTTTTCACTTTTTCTTCCTACTTTTACCACACAAATACACAAAAAATGAAACCTGAACACATAACCCTTTTCTTTAGACAAGAGCGAAGCGACAAGGTATATAAAGCATCTTTGGAGGAAAAGGATGGGCAATATATCGTCAATTTTGCCTACGGAAGAAGGGGAGCAACCCTCAAAACGGGTACAAAAACGCAAAGCCCTGTCCCTTATGAAAAAGCCAAGAAAATATATGACAAACTAGTCCTCTCCAAAACAGCCAAAGGATATGTGCCCGATGAAGATAACTCAGAATATGTAGTTGATACTGAACAAAGAAAAACGGGCATTCACTGTCAATTATTAAACCCAATAGACGACATAGAATTAGACCAATTCATAACAGATGATAATTGGTGTGCCCAAGAGAAAATGGATGGTAAACGTATGTTAATTCATAAATCTGAAGAAATAATAGCTATCAACCGAAAAGGCCTAAGTGTAGGGGCGCCCAAAAGCATGATGGACGCAGTTGCAACAATAGACCCTACTTTTCTTATTGATGGAGAGGCTATTGGAGACACGCTGTACGTTTTTGATTTGCTTGCGCTAAATGGCACTGATATTAAAAATAAAACTTATATTGAAAGATATGAATTACTAAAAACCTTAGGCCTTTCAGGAGCACTTCAACTCGTTCCATTAGCCGAAACAAAAGCTAAAAAAGAAAAACTTTTACAATCTCTAAAGGAAGCAGGAGCAGAAGGAATTGTTTTCAAAAAAAACACTTCAGCCTATCAAGCAGGACGACCCAATTCTGGAGGAGACCAACGAAAATATAAGTTTTATGAAACGGCATCGGTATTAGTCAGCAAAGTCAATGACAAACGAAGTGTTGGCATGTCAGTTATTGATGAAGAAGGTAAAACCGTCTTTGTTGGAAATGTTACAATTTCTCCAAATAAAGATGTCCCAAAAGAGGGGGATATCATCGAAGTTCGTTATCTTTATGCATACAAAGGGGGTAGCATTTATCAACCCACATTCTTAATGGTCAGAACCGATATCGACCCACAAGACTGTATCCTTTCAAAATTGAAATTAAAAAAAGAATCCTAAAAAAAAGACTTATGGCTTTTAATGATAACGCTAAAAAATTCAACGACCAATTTGTAAAAGACTTTACAAAAGAGAAAGGCATCCAAAACCCTGATATCACTTATCGGATACGGACTGATTGGGAAACGGAGTTAGATGCTACTCAATTATTTAAAGACTTCATCAATGACCCTAATTTTTCTAAAATTGACAATTTTATTATAGGTTTATGGGTGTTGGACGATTCTACCATTTCACCTTCAGAAATAATGCAGGTCATTCTTGATAACAAAGACAAAATGCAACACATCAAAGGTATCTTTTTTGGTGATATCACTTATGAAGAAAATGAAGTCTCCTGGATTGAAAACATGAATCATGGCCCCCTATTGCAAGCATTACCCAATCTTGAAACCTATCAAGTTCGAGGCGGCAATAATCTTTCATTGGGTACTGACCTTAAACATCCGAATCTTAAAAAACTAATCATTGAAACTGGCGGCATGAGTAAAAACATATTAAATGAAATTGCTAGTGCAGATTTGCCTAAATTAACCCATCTTGAATTGTGGTTAGGTGATGAAGGATATGGTTTTGATGCCAGTATAGAAGACATAACCAATGCTTATAGAGGTCATCAACCCGACCACCTTCCATCTTTAAAGTATTTAGGCTTAAGAAATAGTGAGGTGGCGGATGAAATTGCTGTTGCCCTGATAGATGATCCTGTTTTTGATAAAATTGAAGTGTTAGATTTATCAAAAGGAACGCTTGGCAATGAAGGAGCAGAAGCTATCTTAAAAAATCCAAGTATTCTAAAACTTCAAAAAATGGACCTGCATCATAATTATATTTCCGATGAGCTTGCAGCCAAAATTGGCGCATTGGGAATAGAGATCAATTTAGACGATCGTGAACCCAACCCTGGGGAATATGATCGCTATGTAGAAGTTGGAGAATAACAAAATTTAGAAATGGCATTTTACAGCAAAACTAAAAAATTTAATGGTCAATTTGTTTCTGATTTCAAAGAAGAAAAAGGAATCTTAAACCCCGACATCGCCTATCGTATTCGAACAGATTACGATTCAGAATTAGATGCAAATTTGTTATTTCAATCCTTCCTAAAAGACCCGAAATTTGAATTCGTATCAAATTTCGTAATGGGTATTTGGTCTATGGAAGTGTTTGAAGAAGCACCGACAGATATAATTAATACAATAATAGCCAATAAGGAAAAGATGCAACACATCAAAGGTATCTTTTTTGGTGACATTGAAGTAACTGAAAGTGAGCTTTCTTGGATAATACAAACCAATCATGCACCCGTATTAGCGGCCTTACCCAACCTAGAAGTGTATCATATCAGAGGGGCTCAAGGCCTTTCTTTAGGTGAGTTAAATCACAAAAAACTTCAAAAACTAGTCATTGAAAGCGCAGGTACTCCTACTAATGTTTTTGAAGAATTGGGACGAGCAAACTTACCTAACTTGGCCTACCTGGAATTATGGCTTGGAAGTGAGGATCAAGGGTTTGAAGCAAAAGAGATAGGGCAGATATTTCAAGCTTTTCAAAACCTACCTTCCCTTAAACATCTAGGCCTCAACAATAGTGAAAACACTAACGAGATAGCGATCGCTCTTACCCATCACCCCATCATGAACCAACTGGAATCGTTAGATCTATCTGGTGGAATTCTTGGCGACAAAGGAGCAGAAGCGCTTTTGTCTAACCCAAGCATTAAGCATTTACAAAAACTAAATCTTGCTCATAATTTCATTTCCAATGCCGTTGCTTCACTATTCGATAATTTAGGTATCGAAGTGAATTTAAGTCAACGATATCCGGCCATTGAAGAAGATAATCGTTATATAGCAGTAGGCGAATGATGAGGTTTGCGATTATTTGTACCCCTGAAAACAGGCGTTATTCTTATTTCGAACGAGCGGTGACCTTTCATGGTTTTCTGCCTCCTATCTGTATTTCCTATTTGGATGTATTACAAAATAAAGCAGATTTAACTCAAGTCTTATCATCTGTTGATGTCTTAAAAATTGAATCTATTGGAGAAAATTTTAATGCTCAAAAAGAGCTAATAGCACTAGCCGAAAATCAACATTCAAGCTTCATTTCGAAAAGTAAAGCAAAACAATTATCTTTCGACAAAGGCATTATTCGATTTAATCGACAGGAGTATTGTGGCTTCCAATTATTATTGCAAAAAATTCAAGAGGCACTTACGCTTTTTCCACACATTCAGGTCATGAACTCAATTAATGACATTTCCTTGATGCTAGACAAGACGCGTTTTCATCAAAAGATGATACAAAAAAAAATATCGGTTATTCCTGCTATTTATAATATTAAAAACTTTACAGAATTGATTCAAAAAATGATGGAGCATAATTGGACACGTGTTTTCATCAAACCCAATCATGGTTCTTCTGCCGCTGGAGTCATTGCCTTTCGGAAAAATAGCACTAAAATGATGGCGACTACTTCTATTGAATATACCGCAAAAAAAGGAGAAATAAAACTCTACAACTCCCTAAAAATCCGAAGATACCAAGATCCTGAACAAATCGAGCAAATAGTAAACACTATCGCCCAAGACGGCATAATTGTCGAGAAGTGGCTCCCAAAACCGAGTATCGAAGGCTCCGTATATGATTTCAGAGTTGTCACTATTAATCAAAAGGCCAATCATATTATTGCTAGACAAAGTACTAGCCCTATGACTAACTTACATTTAGGAAACCGACGCGGTAACTTGGATAGAATAAAAACAGAAATTGGTGCTAAGGCTTGGAACCATTTGCAAGAACTCGCAAAAAAAACCGCAGCTGCATTACCCAATTCACTATATGCTGGGTTAGATATTTTACTGACCAAAGGTACTTATAAACCCTATTTGATCGAGGCTAATGCCTTTGGAGATTTACTACCCAATTTATTGATTAATGGGCATGACACCTATCAAGCCCAAATCCAATATTATAAAACACAATAAGATGCTTAAAAATATTAAAGCTATTTATTTTGACTTAGACAATACTTTGATTAGCCGAGATAATGCTTTTCAAGAAATGATCGTCAGGTTGTTTGCACAAAAAAATCTAAAAATAGACATCCGATTAATCATGCATATCGACAATCATGGTTACACTAACAGAATGGCGTTTAGTGAATGGCTAGTTGATATGTACCCTGCTTTGCAAATGACTGCCGAAGAAGTATATACTTTTGGGGTGACTCAAATCCATAAATTCGTTTGCCCCCTTGACGATGAACTACTTACTCAACTACAAAACCTTGGACAACGATTTAAAATAGGTATCATCACTAACGGGTCAATCCAAAATCAAACGGCCAAATACAATCAAGCTGGACTCTCCAAAGTATTTGACATAAACAAACTTTACATCTCTCAGGCTTATCAAACAGCTAAACCAGAAACAGATTTTTTTAAAATAGTACTTGATGACTTGGAACTAGACGCCCAGCAGATGTTGTACATTGGGGATAACCCAAAGGCAGATATTTGGGGTCCTAATCAACTACAAATAAAAACGTGTTGGGTTTCTAATGGTAGAACTTGGGCAGAACCCTATTCCCCCACTTTCCAAACTGCGAGTATCCGAGCTTTTTTAGACAAACAAATTCTCCATGCAGTATAATATGAATGACATCGTTGGTAAAAATGATATCATTTTTATCACGCTTGACACATTGCGGTATGATGTTGCACAACAACTTTGGGCGGCAGGAAAACTACCCAATTTTAGCAAATGGTTACCCACCACTGGATGGGAAATGAGACACAGTCCCGGAAGTTTCACCTATGCATCACATCATGCTTTCTTCGCTGGATTCTTACCCACCAAGATTCCTAAAAAACAGACACGCCTATTTGCAACAAAATTTAAAGGCAGTGTAACAACGGCCAACACCACTTTCGTCTTCGATGAAGATAATATTGTCAAAGGTTTACAGAATCAAGGATACAAAACAGTTTGTATTGGAGGGGTTGGATTTTTTAATAAACAGACTGCATTAAGCCAAGTTTTGCCAGAGATGTTTAAAGAAAGTTACTGGGAAGAAAAATTTGGGGTAACCGATCCAAAATCTACCTTTCATCAATTGCAAAAAGCGAAAGAAATTCTAAATAATTCTAGCCAGCCTGTTTTTTTGTTTATTAATATTTCAGCCTTACACCAACCCAATTTCTTTTACAACCCCAAGTCAAAAAATAAAGAGGACAACATACAAAGTCATGGATTAGCTTTGGAATATATTGATAGTCAATTAGTTATATTGCAAGAAGCTTTGCGTAAGCGGCAACAATCTAGCTTTGTCATTTGTTGTTCAGACCATGGAACAACTTATGGTGAAGATGGATTTACAGGACATAGACTTGCACATCCTAACGTTTGGAACATTCCATATTTAGAAAAATTAATCTAATTCTCCGTCAGGATAAAACCAATAATGAAACTCAAATCATTCATAAAAGACAATTACTACCAAGGATACGCCTATTCGTATCCTCACAAATCAGCCTACCGACCACTTGACACACCGCGTAGTTTGCAGGATATTTGGGTAACCGAAAACAAAGAACAATTATTCTTATATGTGCATATTCCTTTCTGTGAAATGCGTTGTGGATTTTGCAATCTTTTCACTATCGCAAATCCCAAAACATCATTAGAGAATCCTTATGTTCGCCAGATTGAAAAACAAGCCATTCAAGTATCAAAGGCTTTGGGAAAGCATAAATTTACTCGATTGGCAATAGGAGGTGGTACTCCTTCTTTCTTATCCGAGCACGATTTAGAATATCTATTCTTAGTATTAAGAAATAAAATGGACGCTCCACTAGGTCAAATACCTACTTCTGTGGAGACTTCACCTAAGACCATCTCTGCACCAAAACTAGCATTACTCAAGCAATATGGCACCACGAGGATTAGTATTGGAGTACAA
>JAJRQS010000029.1 GCA_024280135.1 Bacteroidota bacterium
TCATCCGCTAAGATAATGGCAGGACTATTCACCAGTGCACGAGCTATAGCGACTCGTTGGCGTTGACCACCCGAAAGCTCGTTAGGTTTGTGCATGACCCTGTCCCCTAACCCTACGGATTCTAATTTTTTGCGTGCAATGTCTAGTCTTTCCGATTTTGAGTAACCCGCATAAATGAGCGGTAAGGCGACATTTTCTAGTGCAGTCAGCCTAGGTAGCAAGTTAAAAGTTTGGAAGACAAAGCCAATTTCTTGATTTCGGACAACGGCCATTTCATTGTCATTCATATTACTGACATCCTTACCGTTGAGAAAATACGCCCCTTTTGTTGGGGTATCCAAACACCCTATCAAATTCATAAAAGTTGACTTACCTGAACCCGACGGCCCCATCAATGCCACAAAATCATTTTGATAAATCCTAATAGATACATCTCGTAGAGCGTGCACTTTTTGCGTCCCAAGCGTATAGGTTTTTTGCAGTTGCTTCGTTTCAAATATAATTTTTTTTAACATATACCATTGATTAGCTTGCGCAAAAATGCAAGACAAATGTATGGATAAAAGACTTTAGCTGTCCAAAAAATAGATAAGGAGGCTGTTTTCTTCCACTAAAGCCCTAGTCAATTGAACGATTGAACAATTAATCAACCCATTCATTTCATTAATCGTCAAAGAAATTGTACTTTTGTAGCTTCAAGCCCCTGTATTGGTGGAAATAGCCGCCTATTTTTAACTAGCGACTAATGTTGCTGTTATACTATCACTATGAGTAAAATTAAATCCCTCAAGCATATCGCCATTGCTGGAAATATCGGCGCAGGTAAGACAACTCTTACCGGTCTATTGGCTAAACATTTTGGCTGGGAGGTGCATTATGAAGACACAGAGACTAACCCTTATCTAGGGGATTTTTATGATGATATGCATCGGTGGTCTTTTAACCTTCAGATTTTCTTTTTGAATAGTCGTTACCGACAAATCGTTGATATCCAACAAGGCGACAAAACCATCATCCAAGATCGAACCATCTATGAAGATGCTTTCATCTTTGCCCCCAATCTTCATGAAATGGGCTTGATGGAAAAACGAGATTTTGACAATTATTTTGACTTATTCAAGACCATGAGCGCCCAAGTCAAACCACCTGATTTATTGGTTTATTTGCGGGCTGACATCTCGACCCTAGTGGGAAATATCCACAAAAGAGGCAGAGACTATGAAGGTAGTATCAGCATCGACTACCTCAAAAAATTAAATGAACGATACAACAATTGGATCGACAATTATACTGAAGGGAATCTACTAATCATCAAAACCGATAACATCGACTTTGTCAACAATGCGGAAGATTTAGGCTATATCATCAACCAAGTCGAAGGAGAATTAAATGGTTTATTCTAGTAGCGTCGTTGCATGCAACGACGCCACTAGTGCATGCAACGACGCCACTAGTGCATGCAACGACGCCCATAAAGCTACCAACTACACAGTCAATCCTACCAGCTACACAAAAGCAAAAAACTATGATTTATGAGCCTCTGTTAGCCACCGTTTTCATTTTAATTCTTTTATAAATCCATAAGTTGGCACTTGAGTTTTTCCATCTGGCATTTGACTGAAAGCTTTATAGAAAATATAATCCTTGTCCTTGTCAATTCCTTTGAATGATTTTACTATCTCTAAATGGATATTCTCATATTCTGCTTTTGTTTGTACTGTATCCTTTAAGTCTAAGTTAGTTAGATATTCAATCATAGGGAAGTAACCTTCTGCCATTCCTAGGGGATAAATTGATAAGATTTGAGGTTTGGAATCAATTGCATCAAGAGTCATAGGGAACTTGTATTTAGAATTTATTTCCGTCATTACCTTTTCAAATTGATTTAGAATTATATAGTCTGTGGTTGTAATTATACTGCTTGCTTGTTGAATTAATTGGTCAATATTGTCTCCGCTTTTTCCTAGTAGTTTATCGGACATTATAGATTTCAGAAGGTCAGAATTATTGGTTGTAACTGCTTCCATTACTTTTCTGTCCAACGCTTCAATTTCATTTTTTAAACCCTGCTCAATATTCTCGTCTTTCCAAGTCCCTGTCGTTCCAACGTTGCAGCTTTGAAGCCCAAATGCTGTTAGGATTGTCAATAGGATTAAGTTTTTCATTCTTGTCATTCTGTTCCTTTTATATGGTGGCTAACGTGAGTCCGTAAAGATACCCAAAATTATCGAAAAACCATCAATTCTAAAGCCAAACAAAAGCATTTAAGCTATTTTTAATACAATTCTAAAATGTCAGCGTGTATTGGTTTTCAAATTTTAGTAGCTTAGAAGGTCTAAAAAAGAGCGCTATAACACCAAATTTATATTTTGTTAAATCCAAAAACTCAACGAACGCTTCTATCACCCGAGCCTCGCTTTCGGTTGACACTTGTTCTTCCAAACAATACATCTCGATTTGATGACGATCTACTCCTTTTTTGATACTCATAATCATCTGTTTTGATGAACACAAGTTACAAATTTTTAATTTTAATATTAAAATATTTTGGGAAGTATTTTTACAGTCTGACGGCTCCGCGATATGCAGCGAACTTCCTTTGTGTTGCGCCTGCGGCAAAGGGAGGCTGATGTATCATCGCTTGTTATCTTTTGTTTTTTTCTTAGGCTAAGATAGTGATTGCTTTTGTTTTTTCTGCTTTTTAAGTGCTATTGTTTTGAGTACTTAAGGTCA
>JAJRQS010000030.1 GCA_024280135.1 Bacteroidota bacterium
CCATCGATTCCTCACAGCTTGCTGTATATCCTCGATTCTTCGATTCCTCAAAAAGGCCAAGCAACCGGTAAGAACTTTAACCGATACTCACAACCCATCGATTCCTCACAGCTTGCTGTATATCCTCGATTCTTCGATTCCTCAAAAAAGCCAAGCAAACCGGTAAGAACGTTAACCGATACTCACAACCCATCGATTCCTCACAGCTTGCTGTATATCCTCGATTCTTCGATTCCTCAAAAAAGCCAAGCAACGGTAAGAACGTTAACCGATACCCACAACCCATCGATTCCTCACAGCTTGCTGTATATCCTCGATTCTTCGATTCCTCAAAAAAAAACATAGAACTGACAAAATGGCATAGATTAATCTTAAATCCCGTACCTTTGCATTCTATTATGTTTTGCGAAAGCGTAACGAATCAAAGAGAAAACCATGTCAGATCAAAAACTAGTTCAGATTACGGTTAATAAGGAGATGGATGAGCGTATCCAAGGTACTCCTTTGCAGCGGAAAGGAGATGAAACGAAGTCTAAGAAATTTTATATTGAGAGCTATGGCTGCGCGATGAATTTTAATGATTCAGAGATTGTAGCATCGGTATTGGATACGATGGATTATGGTAATACACAGAATATAGAGGAGGCCGATTTGATTTTGGTGAACACCTGTTCCATTCGAGAAAAGGCCGAAAAAACCATCCGTAAAAGACTAGAGTTTTACAATAGTTTAAAAAAGACAAATCCAAATATAAAAGTAGGGGTGCTCGGTTGCATGGCAGAGCGATTGAAGTCCACCTTGTTAGAAGAAGAGAAAATCGTAGATCTGATGGCTGGACCAGATGCGTATCGAGATTTACCTAATTTGATAGCCAAGGCAGAAGGTGGAGATAAAAGCATAAATGTGTTCTTATCTCGTGTCGAAACATATGACGATATTATGCCGTCGCGTTTGGATCAAAATGGAATATCAAGCTTTATTTCTATCATGCGAGGTTGTGATAACATGTGTACTTTTTGTGTAGTGCCTTTTACCCGAGGTAGAGAGAGAAGCAGAGAGCCTTATTCTATTTTGGCGGAGGCAGAAGATTTATTTCAAAAGGGATATAGAGAGGTAACGCTATTGGGTCAAAATGTAGATTCTTATAAATGGACAAATCCTGAAACGGGTGAACACATGACTTTTGCACAATTACTGGTGATGGTTGCCAAAGTTCACCCCGATATGCGGGTCAGATTCTCGACGTCACATCCTAAAGATATTACAGATGATGTCTTATTTGCGATAAGAGATTATGAAAATATTTGTAATTATATTCACCTTCCTTTGCAAGCAGGTAGTTCTAGAATTCTAGAATTAATGAATCGAACTTATGACCAAGAATGGTATCTTAATAAAGTGAAAAGAATTTATGATATTATTCCAGATTGTGCCATTTCATCGGATATGATGACGGGTTTTTGTTCGGAGACAGTGGAGGATCACGAAGAGACTTTGAAGGTGATGGAAATTGCCCAATATTCAATGTCGTATATGTTTGCTTATTCGGATAGACCTGGGACTCCAGCACACAAAAAGTTTGAGGATGACGTTCCTGAAAAAGAAAAAAAGAGGCGATTAGCCGAAGTCATTAGATTGCAAAACCAAATTTCTTTCGCACATAATCAAAGAGATATTGGCAAAGTGTTTAAAGTTTTAATTGAAGGAAATTCTAAGCGGTCGGATGAAGATTTTAAAGGAAAAACTTCTCAAAATAAAGTAGTTAATTTTGCAAAGAAAGGAGATTTAAAAAAAGGGGATTACACTTTT
The DNA here is from genome assembly GCA_024280135.1 of Bacteroidota bacterium. Classification (GTDB taxonomy): domain Bacteria; phylum Bacteroidota; class Bacteroidia; order Chitinophagales; family Saprospiraceae; genus HyVt-613. The sequence continues at coordinate 1,810 of JAJRQS010000030.1, forward strand.
GTAAAAATTATTAGTGGAACGAGTGCCAGCTTGCGCGGAGAAATTGTGAAGCAGTAGGAAATTACGTATTATGAATGTACAAGAGGTAAAAAGAAGGTTTGGAATAGTGGGTCGATCGGTATCTTTGGATCAGGCGTTGGAGACTGCTGTTCGGGTGGCCAATACAGAATTAACTGTTTTGATCAGTGGAGAAAGTGGGGTAGGGAAGGAAGTCTTTTCAAAAGTGATTCATGCCATGAGTGCCCGAAAGCACCATGCTTTTATTGCAGTAAACTGCGGTGCAATCCCTGTTGGTACGATTAATTCTGAGTTGTTTGGACATGAAAAAGGTGCTTTTACAGGGGCTACGGCTGATAGAAAAGGCTATTTTGAAACAGTCGATAATGGGACTATTTTTTTAGATGAAATTTCGGAAATGCCCAAAGACACGCAGGCATATTTGTTGAGGGTTTTGGAAAGTGGGGAGTTTATGCGTGTCGGTTCTTCTGTTGTACGCAAAACAAATGTGCGTGTAGTTGCAGCTTCAAATGTGGATTTAGAGAAGCAAGTACAAAAAGGAAAATTTAGACAAGATTTATTTTATCGACTGAATACAGTGCCCATTCATGTGCCTTCTTTAAAGGAAAGAAGAGAGGACATTTCTATACTATTTAAAAAGTTTGTAGCAGACTTTTCGGACAAGTACCGAACAGATCCTATTCGACTAGACGACGAGGCAGAGCAATTATTAATTAATTATGCCTGGCCAGGAAATGTCAGAGAATTAAAAAATCTAGCAGAGCAATTGTCTGTCCTTACGGAAAAAAGAATTATTTCTGCAGCTGATTTAATGTCCGTTAAACCAGCTATCATCCAAAGGAACTTGCCAGCTATAAAAGATGAGAAAGAAAGTTTTTTGCACGAAAGAGATCTCTTGTATCGAGTATTATTTGATATGCAAAAAGATATGACGCAATTAAAAAAACTAGTGCATGAATTGGTCAAGTCAAATAATCTACAAATGCCAGATTTTGACTCTGCTAATTTCTTGGCTGAACCCATCACAAGACCGGCCATCGTGACCCAAGAACCATCTTTTCAGAGTGATTATCCGGTGCCACAGCCTCAGGCGGAGTGGTTACCCAAAAACGAACAGCCTAGAGTGGTAGATGCAAACATGAAAGCCTACTACGAACAAGCAGAAGTAGTCGAAGAATCTTTGTCATTAGAAAAAATGGAAAAAGATTTTATCGAAAAAGCACTAGAAAAACACAATAACAGAAGAAAAGAGGCTGCCAAAGATTTAGGCATTTCTGAACGTACGCTTTATCGTAAGATAAAGCAGTATGGGTTGGAATAGTGTTTGTTAATCCAAGTTATGTTTAACTCCCGCTTGTTTTTCTTTCCTCAAATGATCCGTAAATAAAATACCATTCAAGTGATCGATTTCGTGTTGAAAAATAACCGCTGTAAAATCCTCGATCATTTCACAGATGTGCTCCCCTTTTGGATTGTCATATTGGAGTAGAATAGCATACGCACGCATGTGCAAGGTGTCCTGAATATCAGGAATAGATAAGCAGCCTTCTAGCACGGTTTGCTTTAAATCGGTGTATTTATCAATCCTAGGATTATAATAGACTTCAAAAGGATTATCTGCTTTGTCAAAACGCTGAATCCAGATGATGTTTTTCAAGATACCCACTTGTGGTGCTGCGATTCCCACCCCTGGATGAGCTGGATCTCTTACGGTCGCAAAGAGCCTATCGGAAAAATAGTCAAGTAAAGTGTCCGAAGCAGAAACCTTAAAAGACTGGCTTTTACTACGCAATACAATGGAATCTTTAGGGAGTGTGATTTGTAGGACGCGCATAGATTCCGCTCGTTTGCCAGAAAGGATTAATTGGGTCTCCGCTTGAGAGAAAACATTTTGTTGAATGGGTAAGCCCTTGCGGGAAAAACAACTGGACATAACCAAAAGGAGTAGAAGAAAAGGAAGTAGCCGCATTTTTTTTAACAAAGATAAGATAATTTGGGTACACAGCGCATCTAGAATTTAAAGGGTGTGAATATAACATATAAAATCGCTTATCAGTGAAAAATGTCAATTTGGATAGTAAAATACTTGATTAGTCCAACTGATTTTTTGAGGAACCGAATATTCGAAGAACCGAACGCATTAGTGCTCGATTCCTCGCAGCTTACTGCTCATTCTCGATTGCTCGATTCCACTTTCGGAGGTAGTCTCAAACTTTTACGCAAAAAATAACTAAATTTGTGGAACTAAAACCTAAAGAATGAGTGACCAACTAAAAAACCTTTTTGCGCAAGCATCGGGAGTAGATGAGAAGAGTTTGAGTTTTTTGATGAAAGCCCTTTCGGAAAATGATTTATCTGGATTTGATTATATCCAGTTTAAACAAGCTGTCCAGTCTTTAAAAAAGATGAATATGGATGAAGCTACTGCTTTTAAATCCGCTTTTGCAACAGCAGCGACTATGGGCTTAACGAAAGAAAAGCTAGTAGATACAGCAGGGTATTATCGAAATTTACTAGGTAAAGAAGAGCAAAATTTTGCGCAAGCATTGAGCAATCAACTAGCCACTAAAATTGATGCAAAAAAAGAGAAAGTAACTAAGCTGAAGTATCAAATAGATAAGAATAAAGAACAAATACAAAAGCTACAAGATGAAATTGCGGGGTATTTGGATGAAGTAGAGACGACGGAAGCGTCCATAGTTGACGAAGATGGCCGTCTGACACAGACTAAGGAGAAATTTGAAAAGACCCACCAAGCGGTGCTAAATGTGATAGATGAAGACATTGCCCTTATTTCTAAATATCTTGGAGCATAATTAATGACAGACAATCGAGCATTTTGGAAAAAACCTTCTGGTGTGACTGCTGCTATTTTTCTGGCTGCGATAGCTTCAGGGTTGACACATCTTGCCGTTAATTACCTCCCGTCCTTTGAAACTATTTTGCAAAATAACTGGTACTTAGGCATCACGGTAGGTGTTTTATCTTTAATGGTTTTTGCCGTAGTGGATGTGAACGCACGCAATATAATAAGTAATGCCTACATGTCTGCGATGCGGGCCATAACGGGCGTATTTATTAAGATGGATCCAATATCCCGTCTAAAAAGTTATTTGGATGACCTTGCGGACAATATTAATGAACTGAGCATGCAGATAGGTAAACTGCGAGGAGAAATGAGGAATCTACGTAGTATTATTGATAAGAACGATGCAGGTATCAAAAAGAATTTACTCCTTGCGGAAAAAGCAAAAGCGAATAACAATCAAAAAGAACTAATTCTTACCTCTCGTAAAGCGGGCCGTCTTGAAGAATCCAATAAAAAGTATTTTATACTAGAAAAGCAAATGAAACATTTGTATAAAATCTTAACTCGGATGTACGAACATTCTGAGATCCTACATGAAGATACACAAGACCAAGTAAGTATAAAAGAGATTGAGTATAAAGCAATTTTAGCCTCTAGCAAAGCCATGAGAGGGGCGAAAAGTATCATCAG
>JAJRQS010000031.1 GCA_024280135.1 Bacteroidota bacterium
ACCATTCGTAACGGTAGCAATCGGAGCCGTATTAACGGTCAATCCACCTTCTACATCACTATCATTATCGGTTACATTTCCCGTAAGGGTAACATCCTCTGGCGTGGTGTAATTATCATCAATCGCGATTGGTTTATCATTAACAGGAGTGACATCTATATATACCGTAGCCGTGTCGCACAGGCTAGGTGTTCCATCATTACAAATCTGATAGATGAAACTATCTTGTCCAAAGAAATTTAAATTGGGCGTATAGGTAAAAGTACCATCCGTATTTAAATTAAGCGTACCGTTAGTCGTATTAAGAATAGGTGTCGTGTTTACGGTTAGTATGCCGCCGTCAGGATCTATGTCGTTATTTAGGACATTTTCTCCTGTAAGCGGTGTGTCTTCTAGTGTGCTATAATTGTCATCAGTTGCTCTAGGTGCATCTGTGACAGGTGTAATATTAATAATTACGGTTGCAGTATCACACTGTTGTGGATTTCCACTATCGCAAACTTGATAAACAAAACTATCTGTGCCATTGTAGTCAAGATTAGGCGTGTAAGTGAAAGTTCCATCTGTGTTTAATACTAAAGTTCCATTTGTTACATCGGTTATTGGAGCCGTGTTTACGTTAATGCCCATAGTAGGGGTGTCATTATCGGTTACATTGGCAGAAAGATTAGTATCTTCATCTATGGTGTAAGTATCGTCATTTGCATTCATGCCTGGAGTCAATGGAACTAACATGCTGACAGCACTACATAAGCAATTGGCATTTGAAGGGATTATTTCCATCACAAGCCCATTATTAGGGTCACATGCCGTACTTGCGTAAAAATAGAATATTTGCGCCAGTGAATCTCCGGATGCAATGATGTCCGTAAAGCTTCCGCTAAAAATTTGTGTTGCTTTATTGCCACTTGCATCTGCGCAATATACAGTATATTCGTAGCCAGCAGTTGCATCAATGCCATTGTTGAGCAAGTGTAGGTTGACACCATATTTTGTGTCGCCCGTAGAAGTCACCATAGAAGTTGCTACGGTTTCACTAGAGAAAGCTAGATCTGGTTTAGCAATAATTAAGGAATCCGTTATTTGTCCCGTGGTGTTTTTTACGGAGCCACAATCAGTTCCTCCGCAAGTTCCACCTGTTGCATATAAATAGCTTTCTATTTTGAAATACTCATTTCCACAATAACTGTAATTTGACATAACATCAAATTGATAATGCATTTCGTCTAAGTTGTTTAGTCCTGCTGGAATGGCAAGTAGAAGCTGATCTTGACCAGCTATTGATGTCGAGCTGACAAATGTAGGGCAGTTGACTCCAGTGCATGCAAAAGAACCCGGCACATAGTTTAATCCATTGGGGACTAAAATTGAAATAGTATCTCTGTCCTCTGTCGTCCCTGAAATGATGGTTGATTCTAAGTCAACGGTTATTTTTGTTTCACAATTTGCAATAGTGTCGGGTAATGTAAATTCATGATACATGTAGTAATCATTTGTTTTACCGATCACCGGAAGGTCATCTGTGGTTAAGTTTACACCACTGCTGATGGCAGGAGCACCGCAAGGACTTAAACCTTCTGCTCCCAATGAGATAGTAGATAAATCCACAAATCCACATTGAAGATTGAAATAACAATCGATGACGGCAATTCTACCATCTGCTGATGCTTCTAAGTGACTACCCGCTATCCCCGCATTGCTAATAGCATCGTGTTCAAATATATTCAAAATAACTTGCCCTCCATTCATAGATGTAGAAACGGATTGTCTGTTACCAGAATTTCTAGGATATTCGACAATAATACTATCGATATTCATAAAACTAATATCTGCTGCGATGTCTAAACTCACAGTTGGATCTAATAGATTAGCAATCTGAGCACTATTTATTTCTAGCTGCATTAAAAAGCTTTCGCAATATTGAATTGAGTCTGGTAAGCTCGTTACCTCAAGTTGTAATTGTGCTTCTTCTGGATTTAAAGTAAAGTCATAGTTGAGGATATAACATCTGTCAACGGCTTCAAAATTAGGGGGATATCCTGAACAATCCCACCCATGACTGACAGACACGGTAGTGGATACGCAAGAAGAAATATCTCCATAAAATCGAATGGTCTTACAACCAGATGGTCCGTCTACAACCTGACCCGCTTCGATATAAGTATTTCCGTTAATTACCGTGAAATTTGTAGCGGTTTCATTTCCTGCACCGTCTAGGATAAAAGCCTTTGTAATGGTAAAACCTGGATTTTGATTTACTTTTATCCAGTTATAATCTATAGTGACTTCTGAAGAATTACAAATCGTAATATCCAAGTAGGGTTCATCGGTAACAACAGTAACTATCGGATGTGGAGAACTCAGCTCAAACTGTGGGGCAAAATAATGTAGCTTTGAAGTATTCGATTGGCTTTTGGGAGTAGGTACCGCATAGGCAGTTTCTTGATAGAAAACAGTGAAGTCAATGTCTTCATTGGGTATGGATTGGCAAGAGCCTATGACTTCAAAGTAGAAGCCCGAGTAAGTGACACCTCTTTGATCCATGTCTGTGAATCCAGGGCCTGGTGTTAAAGTCAATTTATTTCCATTCAATGTGGATGTTATTTTTCCGTTTGTCGTGTTTAAGTCTTTCCAAGGCCCTGATGCATTATAAACCCATGCAAAACCTGTGAATTGTGCGCCATCTGGTATCATAACGACTGTCGAGTCCCATTGAATTGGGTTTCTAAATTCATTTGGAAATAGGTCTCCTTCTGAATGATTCCAAAATCCAAGCCTTTGAGCTGTCGGTGTACAGTAATAGACCTGGGTCGCGTTATAAGGGGAGGCAGTTCTTTGCACTTTGATATAATTTACCTTTTCGTATAATTTCCTACAACCAGTAGGATTTCCTGAAAGGTCTTTTGCGTAGAATCTAGCAGTGAAATCTTTTAGTTTAAAAGAGGTTCTGTAGTTAAAATTATCAGAAAAAAGGAAGTTGATATCTAGCTTAATAGTGTCGTTTTCGTTGCCCTCACCATAGTTATAAGTTCCACTGACAAGATTAGCATTCGAAGAAAGATCGAAGGTCATTTTGTATTGGTTAGGGCCAACCACTGTCACAGTGGGTGCAGCCACCATTCCAGAGAAAATACCAGCGGAAATATCGTTTATTTCAATAGCACCGTCTATAAAGGAGAATAGATTTTCGTCGCCGCCTCCAGTTTCTGTCTCAAATTCTATTTCAAAGAATAGATTTTGCACCATAGAGTCAACAATGATTGCTTTTGTGCTTATTTGCATAGTGTCTTTTGGCATGTAACCATCCAAATTTTGGACGTTTTCATCTAATACAACTTTTGTGGTCTTGGTCGCATCTGTCCAGCCTGCGTTAGTTCGATGGCTATCAAAAGCTATGATAGAAGGCCCTTTACAAGGCGTCGGGCATAGGTTTTGTATGGCTATGCTTCCACAATTTATATCTTGCGTCCAGCAAGTTCCACAGGAGTATGTAGTTTTGAAGGAGATTGGAATTTTTTCTCCACCAGAATAGGATGCGCAGTCAAAAGTAAGCGGGAATGTATAATTAATGAATGCGTATTTATTGGTCGTGTAGGTGATGGTGTTGCCAGATTGAACGTAATTAGGGCCAGCACTTCCTGCTAAGTTGACACCATTAGGAACTGTTATTTCTACTTTCCAAGTAACATCTGATCCTGTGAATAAATCTTCCCCGTTACAACGTGGTTTTTTGATTACTTCAGCCCTGCCATTGGTATACAAATGGGGTTTGATGCCAACGTTAAAACTTTGACCATCCATTACCGCATTTGGGTAGGTGTAGGTCGTTTCATCGTGGTACTCTCGGATGATACTTGAATACTCAAAATCCATTCTTTTTGTATATCGTTCTTGTGCGCATTGATCTTTGAAAAGGGCATCGATATAGAGGTGTTCCCATGTAGCATAATCGCTACGTCCTTCTCCGCAAGACTTATCTTTTAAATCCCATTCGTAGTCAAATGTAAGTTCAAATGAGGCACCCGGTGCTAAATCATCATAGTATCCGTCTCCATCAATGTCTTCTATTCCCCCAGGTCCATCTGGATCGGATGTAAAGTAGTCAAAAGGAATCCATAGGCTTTGTCCTGAACCTCTACTCGGGTAAATTGTACTAGGTAGAAAGGACATCGATACAGGAACTCCATTCAATCTGAAGTTACTCGGCTTCCTTACGTCTTGGTAGTCAAATGCCCAAAAAGGATTTGTTCCGAATTCAGATAGGGGTGACGAGTTGTGTCCTAATCCAAAATTAACATTGAAATCCAAAGCAGTCCCACCAGCGTGCGTCGCTATATTTTCAAACTTTAAAGTCCAGGATTGCCCACCACAAACATCCATATAGCTGTCCCCAGAAACTTTAGTGATGATCACTGTAGGAGCGGAAGCTTTAAAAGCAAGAACACCTGTTTCAGGTTTTGATTCTTCGCACAAATCGTTTAAAGAACAGCCCCAAATTCCGCTATGTGTAACTATTGCATCTGCACAGCCTTGTGCTTGGAAATTTTCAGTGAGGGTGATTTCTTCTCCATTTTCATAAAAAACATCTCCATCTCCTACCTGCCCTAAAAAAGGATCTTGATCCAAATGAATATAATAGAAATATTCCTGCCCAGAAATGGAGTCAGGAGTTAAATTTGTGCCATTGTAGGATAGTTGATAATTTCCGACATCACTGCCTAGTACAACTTTGTGGACATACCATTCTAAGTGTCCAGTTCCTCCCTCTACGACTGTGATGTCTCTTGTGATGTTTTGACCGACCACAGCATCTTTTTCGGGTATAGTTTGAATGCCTAGGGCAGGGATTAATACTTGATAGCTAGAGGTGGTTTTGTCAACATTTGAGAAGTCTTGCTTTACTCCATCATACCGTAAGCCAACGATTTGGATATCTTTAAATAATTCCCCATCTTTTAAGGCTTGCATGACTTCACAACTCGCAACCTTACTGAACCGGAATACGACCCTTTGCCCTAAGCCGTATTTTCCAGTATTAAGAATACTTACAATGGGCTTGTTTAAATCGGTTGCATCGACTGTTGCACTATAAGACGCTCCAGGGTTCTCAGTTATTTGAAGCCCCTCTGCATAATACACTCCAGTAGGGAGCTGCAAGGCTATCTCTAGATTGCTTAATTTCTTGGACTTAAACAGCGCCGATATATAAACAAAAGAAGTATCACAGGGTCGAATGTCCTCTGGTGCTATCTCCAGTTTGATAAATTGATTGTTGATTTGCGAGAAACCCACAAAAGAGAGTAGGCTGAATGCGCTTAAAAGTAGTAGTCTTTTCATAATAATATTAATTTAATATAGGTGGGCTATTTTTCTTATGCGCAATTTTTATGCCAGTTGAAAATATAATGTTATAGATATATGTATGTAAAAAATAAGGTGTTTCTAGAATTACTAGAAACACCTTGTTTTTATCTTCTTATTTCAAAACTGCCTGTCATTCGGCCGCCATCTTCTCCAGTATCAAAAACATAGAAATACGTGCCCGAAGGTAGGTAGGTGTTTTCATCATCCCAGTATCCTTCCCAAGTATTATCGTATCCTTTTTGTTGGAAAACTTGATTGCCCCATCTATTAAAAATAGTTAATGTATTGTTTGGGTAATCAGCTATTCCTTTTATAACTAAAGTTTCATTGATGCCATCTCCGTTTGGTGAAAACCCATCTAGTAGTTTAATATTATTGCATTCTAAGTAAATTTCTGCAGTTGTGGTATCGCATCCTCCGATTGTACAGATTTTGTATACAAGGCTCACCGTTTCGTCGCACAGGTTTGGTTCAGCGATGTAGCGTATGAAGCCAAAAGTATCTACTTGGGCAGAACCCAATGTAGGATAATCCACAATGCTTAACTCAATGAGTTGAGCATATAAGGTATCATTTGCAAGCACCATAAGTTGAGTGGCTACTCCTTGTTTGACCGTGTCAATATCTGCCACTGCCACAGGGGGTACTGTTACGAGTTCTATGATGTTAATATTAATAATCGTTGTATCACAAACTGTCTCATCACAAGCAACGACACAAAAAACATCTTGCCCTACATAGCCTTGATTCGGGAAGTAAGTAAAACAGTTAGTAGTGAAGTCTGTTGCTTCACCATTTTGAGGAGTTATGCATACGTGTGCATTGTCAAATATTCCTTGTAGTTCTAATGTGTCTACACAAAGCATTACAGAAGCATTTTTATCAACCGTGATAAATAAAGTATCATTTGTTAAGTTGACTGGAGAGGCCGGAGTGGTGTAGCCCAAATCGACATTGCTTGCCACAGTCCCTGCGTTTATGGTCAAAAAACTAGAAACTCCTAATGCATTTACATCGCAGTCTAATGCGTCATCTGTTCCAATGTCTTGGGTAGCGATAGTGAAGTCAGTTGGAAGATTTTGCAAGTCAAAAGCAATTTTGTATGTGTCAGGTAGGATGTTGACAAAAGAATACTGCCCACTAATGTCGGTAATTTGGGTCATTACAGTATCTCCAGCTGCATTAATTAAAAATACATTGTTATCTTTAATTAGTGGCTCCCCAAAGGTGTATAGGTTATCTTTGTTAGTATCTTCCCATATTTTTCCATTTGCGGATCCAGTAGTCGCTGGCGTAAATACCCCCATGTCGATATTAGTAATACTACCCGTAAGCACAATAAGATCTGTTTTTCCATTTGCGTAAGCATCAGAATCTATCGCATCATCTGTGCCAGCATCTTTTGTTGTAACACTATAACTAGAAGATAAAGAAGCGGTATCGAATAATACGTAATAGTTCCCTAATGTTATTCCGTCAAATTGATACAGTCCAGCAGCATCGGTGGTGTCCTTTTTTATTTCAATATTTGACTCGTCTAATAAACTGACAAAAACATTTATAACGCCTACTTCACCTGTGTCAAATAGACCATTGTTGTTTCCATCGAACCACACTTTTCCACCGATGCTTTCTATAACAGGCGTATTTTTTAAGCCTATATCAATATTAGTTGCATCCGCTAATAGATCTATTTCTGACGTCTTGCCTGAAGCATCCACATCAGAGTCAATAGTGTCATCACTACCAAAATCTTTTGTTACAGGGTTAAAATCCGTAGGGAAAGAAGCAGGGTCAAACTTTACGACATACTTGCCAAATTCAGCCGGAAGGAATGAGTAAACCCCCATTGCATCCGTAGTATCTTTATGTATGATATTGCCAAATTCATCCACTAAGTTAACAAATATATTTGCAATAGCAGGTTCTCCATTATTACGAATATTATCTTCGTTCACATCTTCCCAAGCCATACCGCTTATGATTGCCGTAGGGGACACTTGCAAACCCATGTCCATATTAATAAGAGCTATGGTCTCATTTGGAACAACAATTTGATCGCTAAGTCCGCTAGGATGTATATCGCAGTTGATTGCATTATCCCAACTGCCTGGAGCATTCTTGTCAGCTATTTTTCTTAGTCCAATAGGCGCAGTACTTACGTTAAATGCTATTTTGTAGCTATTGGCTACTAGACCGTCAAATTTATATAATCCACTTGGATCTGTCATCATCGTTTGGAGGGTGTCTCCAGCAGGGTGTGATAATAAGTAAACGGTAATATTCGGCATGCCTGGTTCACCACCATCTTTAAGGCTATTCTCATCTAAATCTTGCCAGACGATACCTTCTATGCTTGCGCCAAATGCGTGGAAACCGATAAAAATGGAAATTAAAACTAGTAAATTTTTCATGGGTATAAAGACTTGTGTTCTTTTATGAATTTATGGATGTAATACAAAAACTATGCCCTTATGAGGTTTTATATATATATATCTATTGAGTAGAGCGAGTTTGTGAGATTGACCATAGTATTTGGGTCATGTATATAAAAAAGTGGCAGGAAAACGACTCTACCCCCCAATGGAGCCGTACCTACCACCTATCGCTCTCCTTGCGGAGGTTGACATATAGCTTTATGCAATTTTGATACCACTTTGGCACTTAAACTGGAAAATGTGACATTTTATAGATAATTATTTATGCCAATACGAGGGTATTTGTGTCAGATTGGCATAGAATACGGGATGGCATAGGCTTTGATCTTTCTTTTACATTGAGAAACAATAAAAAAATAAAATAAAATGTCTAAAGCTAAAAAAGGAAATATCGAGGTCCAATCAGACAATATCTTTGATATCATCAAGCGATTTTTGTATTCGGATCAAGAGATATTCTTGCGTGAATTAGTTTCTAATGCGGTGGATGCCATCCAAAAGTTAAATACCCTTTCCCGTAAGGGGGACTTCAAAGGTGAAGTTGAAGAGCCCCTTGTTGAGATCATTTTAGATGAAAAAAAGAAGTCATTGACTATTAGAGATAATGGGATAGGAATGACAGAAGAAGAAGTCAAGAAGTATCTAAACCAAATTGCTGTTTCAGGTGCTAGAGAATTTATGGATAAGCACAAGGATAGTAACATCATCGGTAATTTCGGACTAGGATTTTACTCTTCTTTTATGGTTTCCGATAAGGTGGAAGTGAGGACCAAGTCCTATAAGAAAGACAGCAAGCCTGTTCTTTGGACTTGCGAAGGAAATCCAGAGACGCTCATCTCTGTTGGGAAGAAGAAGGAACATGGTACAGAAATTACCCTTTTTATCTCAGAAGAAAGCAAAGAGTTTTTGCAAAAATCGAGAATTGAGGGCTTGCTAAAAAAGTACGATCTCTTCCTTCCGGTAAAAATAAAATTTGGGACAAAGACTTTGACGGAGTATGAAGGAGAAGGCGATGATAAGAAAGAAATTAAAAAAGAAGTTGATAATATTATTAATGAAGTCGCCCCAATTTGGACAAAGAAAGCTTCGGATTTAAAAGATGAAGATTACCTTTCTTTTTATAACTACTTGTACCCAATGTCGCAGCCGCCGATGTTTTGGATTCATTTGAATATTGACTTTCCATTTAATTTGAGAGGGGTGCTGTATTTTCCGAAGTTGACCAGTAATATTGAGTTAGATCGCAACAAAATCCAGTTGTATAGCAATCAGGTTTATGTAACGGATGAAGTTAAAGACATCGTTCCGGAGTTTTTGACCTTGTTGCATGGGGTGATTGATTCGCCAGATATCCCTTTAAATGTCAGTAGAAGTTATCTGCAAAGTGATAGTAACGTGCGTCAGATCACGGGGTATATCACCAAAAAGGTAGCAGAAAAATTAAAGGAGTTGTTTTTTGATGATCGCAAGGCATACGAAGAAAAATGGAATGACATTGCTTTGTTTGTGAAATATGGCATGATTACCGAAGAGAAGTTTTATAAGAAAGCAGAAAAATTCTTCTTATTAAAAGGAACAGATAATACTTATCATACCATAGAGGAGTACAAAGAAAAGGTTAAAGACCTTCAAACCAATAAGGACGGAAAGATTGTAATCCTTTATACCAATCATATTGATGAACATACGCACAAGGTGAGCTTGGCGAAAGATAGGGGTTATGATGTGGTCGTCTTTGATCATCCAATAGATAATCATGTGATTCAGAAGTTAGAACAGCATGTAGAAGGCATTCAGTTTTCTAGAATTGATGCGGAGACCTTGGATAAACTTATTGAAAAAGATGAAAAGATAGAATCGATCCTTTCGGAAAAAGAAGAAGAAAAGGTCAAGAAGTTGTTCTTAGAAGTAATAGGAGATAGCCAAGGTTCATTACAAGTGGCACCGATGTCAAGCAAAGAACCTCCTGTGACCATCACCCGCTCAGAAGGGATGCGTAGAATGCAAGAAATGCAAATGATGCAAAGTATGGGTGGAATGAGTTTTGATTTCTACAACGTAGTCGTGAATAGTAATCACCCACTCATTACGAAAGTGCTCAAGAAAATAGGTGATAGCAAAAAGGATTTTGCTAAGTACTTATATGATCTTGCTCTCTTGAGCCATGGAATGTTGAAAGGAGATGCGATGACGGATTTTATTAATAATAGCATTGAATATATGAGTGGCGAATAAAACGCTTTGAAATTTTAT
>JAJRQS010000032.1 GCA_024280135.1 Bacteroidota bacterium
AGCACGGTCAGCCCAAGAGCCACCCTTAATTACTCTAGTCTTGTCAGAGATTAAAGTAGAAATGCCGGTTCCGTATTCAACTAAAGATTCTTCATCACCATCCATGTAGTTCAATACATTACCTTTACGGTAGTTTTGACGGCCAGCAGCCTCATCAACAGTAACATCTACATATTTTAGATGTCCAAGACTATCTTTCTCAACAGGCTTACCATCTTCGTCCATTTCAACATTCTTAAAGATGTTACCACGGAAAGGGTTTAAATCTTGAGATTCACCATCTTGCAGTGTTACACTAGTCATCGGACGATATACATCAGCTGTCCATTCACTTACATTACCCGCCATGTTGTATAGCCCAAAATCGTTGGCAATAAAAGTTCTAGCAGGAGAAGGTACGTTTGCCGCATCATTCAAATTACCAGCTACACCCATGTAATCACCATGACCCTTCTTGAAGTTGGCTTGGATAGTACCTTGATACTTGTCTCTTTTTTGGTAACGGACTGTATTGCCATTCCAAGGATAGATACGTCTATCAGAAATATTTTCATCTTTTTCAGAAGTCAAGTTTCCGACTAATGCTAAAGCAGCATATTCCCATTCTGCTTCGGTAGGGAGTCTATATCCTGGAAGTAAGATGCCATCCTCAAAACGTACTGCTCTTTCTCCTCCAGTCTTTAAGTCCTTCAAATTCTTTCTAACGCTTCCTTCATATTGTCCCGCAAGATAAGCATCGCTATTATAGCTATCTGCATCTTTTTGGTCAGGATTAGGGTTCAAAATACCTCTATCAATTAAAATCGCCTCGTTTACACGATCGGATCTCCATTGAGAATATTTATTTGCTTGCTCCCAATCCACACCGACAACAGGATACTCATCGTAAGATGGGTGTCTAAAGTAGGTCTTCACTAGTGGCTCATTAAATGCCAATTCCTCACGCCAAACCAAAGTATCAGGTAATGCGCCATTGACCACTTCTGGATAAGTTTCGCCATAGACTCTACCTAACCAATAAATGTATTCTTTATAGTCAGTATTTCGTATTTCCGTTTCATCCATATAAAAGGACGACACGGTAACTCGACGTGGAATCGAATTCCATTCAAACATGACATCTTGATCCGTCATACCCATCAAGAAGGTTCCTCCTTGGATAAGTACGAGATTAGGTCCTGTTTCTTGACCTTCGTAGTCAATTTTTTCAAATCCACCCCATTTTTGGTCGTTGTACTTCCATCCTGTAGTGGAAGAAACTTCCTTTTTTCCGCACGAAGACAGGAAAAACACGGAGGCCGTTAAGAGTAGAAAGCTAAACTTTAGCAAATTCTTCATTAGACAATTAATTTTAAATGAACTGCAAATATAAAAAAAATCAGCAAACTAGATACTGAATTTCGGAAATCAAACGTATGTCAAAGCAAAAAAATTTTATAACTACCCAAAATTAGCGAAAAAGTCCAAAACAATCTCTGTATTTGTCCACCTTTCGCTTGCGCTTGGCGTATTCACTTCGGTCTAGGTTAAGAATTAGAGAAACCTCATGACTACCTGAAGAAGCATTGCTGAGCTTCGATAAAGTATAATCATAAGAATACCCTATTTTAAAGATGCCTTGCCCCATTCCTGCTGATAATTTCAGCGCATCAATGTTGCGTTTGGCATTTCTATAACCTACTCCTGCAAAAAATCTGCCAAACCCTGCAAACACATCAATATCAAATTGACTAAAGTCAGATTGCTTGAACCAACCGATATTTGGAGAAATATAAAACCTATCAGGTGTGGCACTAGTGGGCGAAAGAGAGAATTGACCGCCTATTTGAGCATTAAATCGAACGGGAAGCCCTCCATATAATTTTTGAGAAACATCGATTAATTGGGTATTGGGCCGATTCAGGTGAGCCATGGAATAGCCTACATAAAAATGCTTATTGTAAAGTAGGATTCCAGCCCCTATATCCAAAAAGGTCCTACTGGGCGCAGCGGTCTCGGAAGGTGTTCCACCACCAGTCATAGGGTCTATGTCATCAGGAAATAGTAGCTTGTTGGTCGCAACATGATTGGAGATAGCGCCTATTTCTGTTCCTAGTTTTAAGAATATATCCTTAGTAGGTTCCAATTGATAGGAGTATAATACCTTGGCTTCAGAGGTAACAAATAAGCCATCACCCGCATTATCCGCCTGTACATAAAGCCCTAAGCCGCTATGTGCTTTGTCGTAAAACTGCGAATAGCCAATATGATAAGTTACAAATGCTTTATTAAAGCCTGGCCATTGATTTCTATAGTTTAGGCTAATTAAAGGACGTCGGGTTAATCCTGTGAATGCCGGATTGCTTTTGGCTGGGGCGGCATAATATTGACTAAAAACAGCGTCTTGTCCAAAGCTAAATCCGACAATTAATTGCAATAGTAAGGTGAAAAGTATTTTTTTTATCATATTACAAAAACGTGTATGCGTTAACTTTAAGTATCACAATGATACTAACTTTTAGCGATACTTCAAAGTATACACCCTAAAAGGGTTGGCTGAAGGACATTTTAGACAACAATAATGTTAATTTTGCTTTAATTTTAGTTTTTTCCGTTCTTTGTGTACTAGATACCAAATGTTAATAAATACTTAATGAAATTTATTCCCGTTTGTGATGTAACCAAATGATATGACTATGTTTAATCCACGTTTAATTAGCTTTTTACTCTTCTTCTTAGGAGTCGCTTCACTATTTGCGCAAGTCCCTTCTAGTTTTTTGGTTGATCTAGAATGGGACGATGCTCCTTTGACGGTTAGTCTTGGTGCGTCTGAACTACAGATACTTCATTTTGAGGGTGGCATTTACTTGGAAAATCCAGTATTGCCTTATTATTCTAAAAGAATAGCCCTGCCTAGTCATGGATTAATAGATGCGAGTATAGCCTTCCAAAAAAGTTCCACTTTAAATACGCAAGGACTTCAGTTGAAAGTAAAGAATAAACAGCCCATCATAAAGGTAGAATATGAAACAGATCGACACCAGCATTTTGCAAGATTGATCGTGCTACCCGTATTTGTAGAGGGAGGAGCTTACGCAAAATTAGACCAATTCAGAGTCCAACTCAAATATACTAAAACGCCAAAGCCGACCATCAGTAGAGGTACACCCACCAAAATATCTAAACTAAGTGATGGAGATATTTATAAGTTTTCAATTACTCAAAATGGAGTGCATAAAATCACAGCATCTTTCTTAAAAGAATTAGGAATAGATGTGGCTAGTATTAATCCTAAAAATATTCAGATACTCGGTAATGGGGGGCGACGGTTGCCCGAAAGAATAGCGATAGACAGGATTGATGACCTTGCGGAAAATGCTATTTTTATTTCTGGAGAAAGCGACGGGGTTTTTAATGATAATGACTTTATCTTGTTTCATGCAGTAGGCCCAAAGCCTGTTGTTCAAGCCTCTGATTCTACATACAGAGTTGATAATAATCCCTACACAGAAGCGGCTTATTATTTTATTAAAATAGGCAATACACAAGGACTTAGAATTAAAAATCAAAACTCATTGGCGTCGGCTCCTTATGCTACAAATAGCTTTTTGGATTGTCAAAGGTATGAGCTGGATAAGGTTAATTTATTAGACTTAAATCCCTCCACAGAAGGTGGGGGCAACGAATGGTTTGGGGAGCTCTTTAAAGTCGATAAGGTGAAAAATTTCTCAGACAAATTTAATTTTCCAAATGTAATAAAAGATAAAAAAGGAAGTGCAATTATTCGATTTGGTTCGCACTCAAAAGTTCAAACATCCATAACAGCTGCTGTAGAAGGCAACACAATGCAAGCTTCGTTTGAGGGCAAGACAGGTACCTGGGATGATGTAACTGTATTGAGAAATTTAACCACTTCCTTTTTTCCGAAAGGAGACAACCCAACTATCTCGATAAATTACAATACCACAAATGTGGGTGATGCAACGGGATATTTAGATTATATAGAAATCAATGCCTATCGAAAATTGCAACATAATGGAAAACCTTTCTCTTTTGGGAGCTTGTCAAAAGAAGTAGCAGAAGCGACTACATTTAGAATTAATAATACGAATACGGATTTAGTTATTTGGGATGTGACTACGTCGTATAACCCTAAAAAACAAGACTGGACTCAAGCCGGCGATCAAAGTAGCTTTTCAGTAGAAACGAATACCTTAAAGCGATTTGTGGCTTTTAGACCAAGCGATGATTTTTATACGCCAACCGCTATCGGTAAAATTGACAATCAAAATGTCCACGGAATTGAAAAGGCTGATTTTATTATTGTGTATCACAAAAGCTTAAAAGCTGAAGCTCAAAAATTAGCACTGCATAGACAAAACCAAAGCAATATGAATATTGTATTGGTGGATGTGGAAGATATCTATAATGAGTTCTCCTCTGGGGCATTAGAGCCTACCGCTATCCGAGATTTTATAAAAATGGTTTATGATCGAGACCCATCATTAAGGTATTTACTGTTGATGGGAGATGGATCTTATGATCACAAAAATCTCGTACAAAGAGATCCAAACTATAACCTCATTCCCGTAAGAGAAACAGAATCAGGTATTCAAAAGATTAGCACCTTTCCTTCTGATGACTTCTATGGCTTATTGAGCGATGACGAAGGAGAATCGCTAAAAGGTTCATTAGATATTGCTGTCGGACGTATTACAGCAGAAACACCTGAAGTTGCAGATGCGATTGTAGAGAAAATAATTCATTATGATGCCTCACCAGAAGTATTGAGACCATGGCGAACACAATTATTATGCATCGGTGATGATGATGATGGAACAACACACATGCGCCAAGCAAATGAAACGGCTGACGTAACAGAAGCAACTCATCCTTCTTTTGTTGCGAAAAAGGTTTTGTTAGATGCGTTTGCGCAAGTGCCTGCACCCTATGGAGAAAGGTTTCCGGAAGCCTCTAAGCAAATTAACGAAGCGATTTTGAAGGGCTCATTAGTGATGAATTATTTTGGACACGGTGGTGCGAATGGGTTGGCGCAAGAAAGAATAATGACGCTTCAATCCATCACAAAATGGAAAAATATAATGAACAATTTACCCCTAGTGATTACGGCTAGTTGTTCGACAGCAGGATTTGACGATCCTTCCATAAAAACCTTTGGAGAAGAATTGTTAAAGAATCCCACAGGTGGTGCCATTGCTTTATATTCTACAGTAAGGCCGGTGTATGCCTATACCAACGAAGCGTTAATAGATGCAACATATCCCGAAATTTTTATAAGAGAGAATGGTAAGCAAAGAGCCATTGGTGAGGTTTTAAGGATAGGAAAGAACAAAACAAATACAGGTGAAAATGGCCGTAAATTTCTATTGTTAGGGGATCCATCCATGCCCATTGGCATTCCTGATAACAACAAGATTGTGACGGATAAAATAAATGGAATAGATCCTAAAACAGTGGATTCTGTAGCCATTCAATCTTTGACGAAAGTAACCATCGAAGGACATATTGAAGATGGACAAGGACAATTAATGAGCGACTTTAAAGGCAAGGTGTACATTACTATTTTTGATAAACAAATAGAAAGAAAAACCCTGGGTCAAGATAACTATAAGATGCCTTACACAACGCCTAAAGGAATTATTTTTAAGGGAAATGCAACCTTGAAAAATGGAGCGTTTGAATTTGCATTCGTTGTACCAAAAGATGTTGCCAGCCAAGGCTTTGGCAAGATTAACTACTACGCTTCTGATTTAGTTAGTAGAGATGCAGCAGGATATGAAAAGAAGCTCTATGTCGGTGGTTCTGGAGGAGCTGTACTCGTGGATGATACGCCTCCAGTGGTTGAATTATTCATGAATGATGAAAAATTTGTTGCAGGTGGTAAGACCAATGATCACCCCGTTATCTTTGCTAAGATTTCAGATGATAATGGCATTAATATTTCGGGAAGTGGTATTGGACACGATTTGACAGCCACCATAGATGGTGATATTAAAGTCGCCAATGACTATTATGAAGCAAATGCGGATGACTATACACAGGGTGAAATGCGTTATCCATTAGAGGATTTGGCACTGGGAGAGCATACCATCGAAGTGAAAGCTTGGGATGTAGCCAATAACTCTGGTTCAAGCAAAACCACTTTTATCGTTGCTGATTCTGATGGGGGTGCATTAGCACATGTCTTGAATTACCCAAATCCATTCACGGATAATACGAGCTTTCAATTTGAACATAATTTTTCGGGTGCTGCCAAGGTGCGTATAGACATTTATTCTGTTGATGGAAAAATCATCAAAACCATCGATAAAGAGATAAACGCGGAGGGATTTAGGGTAGATGACATTACTTGGGATGGAAAGGATGAGTATGGTGACCAATTAGCCAAAGGCGTGTATTTATATAAGGTTAAACTGATTAACCTGGAGGAAACAGGGCAAAGTGCTACTAGTCGCTTTGAAAAACTGGTGATCATGAAGTAAGTCTCTATCCCATAGCTTGCTATCGAATTAGTTGAAGTCTTTAGACTTAGGTATTTAATGCCCTCAGCAATCGGTATAATTCTTGCAACGTATTATTCTTTCTATTTATACCAACAAAAAAATGCTGATTGTAGTCATTTATTTGGGTCTAGATAAAATAAAGCCCAAAATAAAGGGTTAGTTATGAGGCAGTGTAAAGTTCAAAAAAGATGTACCTTTGCACCCTCAAAACGTTAACAATAATCAACTAGTGGTAAAGAAGCCGGATTTTCTAGCCCTTTTACCTAAAACTGACTTTTATGAAAAAAATAGCATTACTTTTACTCGTGTTTATGGGCATCTCGATGTTCAGTACGATTGAGGCTCAAGTAGGACTCTGTAAAGATGGCAAGGATCCAATCACTGGAGAGCCTTGTACAAATGTGATCATTACTTCTATTCCTTTTTTAAGAATTAATCCAGATGCACGTTCTGGGGCAATGGGTGATGCAGGTTTAGCGACCTCTTCGGATCCGAATGCAATGCACTTTAATGCTTCAAAGCTAGCTTTCGCCGAAAAGCCATTTGCGGTATCAGCTACTTATACGCCTTGGTTAAGAGCCATCGGACTAAACGATGTATATCTAGCGTATTTGACTGGATATTACAAATTAGATAAATTACAAAGTGTAGGTCTAGGACTAAGGTTCTTCTCTATGGGAGACATTGACTTTACCAATGCAAATGGAGAATCAATAGGTACAGGTAAACCTCAAGAATTTGAGATAAAAGGTTCTTATGCTAGAAAATTGACCGAAAATTTTTCTGTAGCGATAGGAGGTAAATATATTTACTCAAATCTAGCAGCGGGGCAGTCACTGGATGGTATCACCATCCAAGCTGGTAAAGTTGGAGCTGCGGACATCTCTATGACATATAAAAAGAAGTTAAAACTAGGTAGTACGCCCACTAAGCTTTCTGTAGCAATGGCTTTTTCTAACTTAGGAACAAAAATTACTTACACAAACTCTGCAAACAAAGACTTTATCCCTGCAAACCTAGGTATCGGTACAGGGTGGGAGTTTGAATTTGATAAGTTTAACAAAATGGGCGTTTTCCTTGACTTCAATAAACTATTAGTACCAACTCCTAACCCGGAGGTAGATGATACTGAGACTTCAGCTATCGGAGGTGTTTTTGCTTCTTTTGGGGATGCTTCTGGAAAAGAGGAACTGCACGAAGTGATGACTTCTATCGGTGTTGAATATTGGTATGATAATCAATTTGCCGTAAGAGCTGGATATTTTGGCGAACACAAAACCAAAGGAAATAGAAAATACTTTACAGCAGGTCTGGGTCTAAAATATAGCGTTTTTGGTTTGGATTTAAGCTACTTGATTCCATCGGGTCCAGTGCAAAGTAATCCTTTAGCTAATACACTTCGTTTTACATTGACTTATTTGATAGACAGTGGGCTTGAAGAAGAAAAGTAATCGTTAAAAATAGTACGACCTATAAAACCTCCAAAGACACAGCTCTTTGGAGGTTTTTTTATGGGTTTAGCACGGTCTTCAAAATGTCCGCCACCCGAAAGGCATTCGCATATATTGTCCAAGTATAGGTGACACTACCGCCCGTAGGCATAAAACTACCATCTGTAACATAAAGATTCTCCACTTCATGCGCTTTGCAATTGGAGTCAAGAACACTCGTTTTGGGATTGTTTCCAAAGCGACAGCCACCTGCTTGTAGATTTGTCGGAGGGCTTCCGCTAATACTCGAATAAACCTCTTCTAAGCCCATCTCCTCAAATAGCTGAATACATTTTTTCGCAAGGATTTTACCAACCTCTAAATCATGGGGGTGGTTGTCTATTTGTACCCGCGCGACTGGATCTCCCCATTTGTCCTGGATGCTTGGATCTAGGGTAACATTTGCCCCATCGACTGGCAGCCAGTCCACAAATATTTCAAATTTTAATTTTCGAACTTCCGTAAAATATTGCTTTAATTTTTTCTTTAATTCAGTACCATATACCAAGCGAGAACCTGCCCATTTTTGCCGTAGCCCTTTCGGAATAGCATTCGCATGTTCAAAAAGAAAGTCTATCGTTCCTCCTTTTATTTTTTTGCCGGTCTTGGGGTCTGCGACTTCATAAAAGTCATGTAAAGTACGATTGACGAATACGCCTTGTTCTAGTATTTTTTTCCAAGTTGCTTCAGTGTAATTCTCCTTACGGAAAATGCCCCCTCCTGTACCACCTCCTGAGAAAACAAGATTTTTTCCAACTTGCCCATTATTATTAGCGAGCCCATTTGGGAAGTCAGGATTTTTACTCATCAATAGAAGTCGTGAAGTCTCAATCGCTTGGGCGGCTACCACAAATAGCTTGGCTTGAATAGATTGCGGGTCTCCATTTGCATCATAAAACCAAGCTTTGGTGATTCGGTTTTTACCATTGGTTTCAAGATGATAGACTTTGGCGTTGGGTACAATAAAACAATTGCCTGTCCGTAAAGCGTCATGCAATAAGGCAACCCTAGAGCTACCTTTAGCATCTGACGAGCAGCCATAGCTTCCGCAAAAATTAGAATAA
>JAJRQS010000033.1 GCA_024280135.1 Bacteroidota bacterium
CCGACAAAACCAATAAGTATGCCCAAGGCAATCATAAATCCTATGACATAAGGAAATATTTTAAATTCTGGAATGGTCTCTGGAATAAACTCCATACCCACATAGTGATTCATTAAATTGATATTTTTAATGTCATGTGGATGGGTATCCGCAAATTTGTTGATATGAATATCCATGCCTAATGGAACAGGATATTGCGGAGCTTCTAGAGTGATATTCCACAATGGGAAAAAGAATAATGGGATTAATAGTGCGACACCAACAATCATAAAAAGTTTTGACATGGTAATTGAGTTTTACGTAAAAAAATTGGGGGATTCAGTAAGAATCCCCCATGTCTTTAATGACTGTTCGTTGATTGATTATTCTGCTCCTGGAGCATCATCATCTAAAGTAAATGAAATAGGCACATTAGAACCTCTTGGAGATACTCTCACATAACCCTGCATTTCTTGGTGTAAGGCTGAACAGAAATCAGTACAATAGAAAGGCCAAACGCCAACTTCTTTAGGTTCCCAAACGAAAGTCTCCGTTCTACCTGGCATGATTAATAGTTCAGAAGTATTGGCACCAATCATAGAAATACCGTGCGGTACATCATAATCTTGTTCTAAGTTGGTCACGTGAAAGAAGACTTTATCTCCTACCTTAACACCTTCGATATTGTCAGGCGCAAAGTGTGAACGAATCATCGTCATGTAGATATGTACTTCCTTGCCCTTACGGACTACTTTTGCATCTGCCTCCGTCTTACAGACATACGGGTGTGTATTCTTCTTTAAGTCAAAAAGCTTGGTTGTTTTATCATGTAACAAATCCTTTGGGCAACCTGCAGCATAGTGTGGTTCTCCAATGGTTGGAAAATCTAAAATCAATTTCATCTTTTCTCCAGTAATGTCAAACAACTGTGCAGATTGACAAACTTCAGGGCCTGTGCTTAAGTATCTATCTTTTGTGATTTTATTCATCGCTACTAGATATTTACCCCAAGGCTTTCTTGAGTTTCCACCAGGGATCATCAAGTGACCAACCGAGTAGTAAACGGGCTGTCTATCAATTACCTCCCAAGTACCAATCTTCCATTTTACCACTTCAGAAGAAATGAAGAAAGTCGTATAAGCATTTCCTTTGCCATCAAATTCTGTGTGTAATGGGCCAAGACCGGGCTTGATTACAGAGCCAGCGTGTACAGCTTCGTATTTCAAAATGGGTATGCCATAAGCTTCCCCATCATAAGCTTTATCTTCAATTGCTTTTAACATTTTGGTGAAAGAGTGCGCAGTCAATTCTGCGGCTAACTTACCATTACCGATGATATATTCTCCATCAGGTGTCACGTCACATCCATGCGGAGACTTTGGAGTCGGTAAGAAATAAACCAAACCCGGCAAGCTGCCATCAAGTACTCTTACTTCAGTTTTCATGGTAGAAGTAGCCATATGGGTATTGTCATCCCAAGTATTATGCGCATACTTTGTTTTTTCCGTTTTGAACTTTCCAGCCTTGATGTATTCTTCAGCTTTTTGCCAGTTTACTGCAGCGATGAAATCTTTATCATTTTGAGATGCATTTGCCTCTAACAAACTGTGCGCTTCTTCTGAATTATAAGTGGTAAAGAAGAACCATCCGTGAGACTTTCCTCTTCCAGGGTGGGCTAGATCATAATCAAAACCAGGCATCCGAATTTGGAAAGACAAGTCCATATTACCATGTTCAGGATCAATGCTGATGAAGGATAAAGAACCTTTAAAGTTACCTTTATAGTCTTTGATAGGCATATCACGCTGAGGAATGGGTACAGAAAAACGAGTACCTGCCACTACATATTCTGAGTTTTCGGTCACAAATGAAGAGGAGTGATTACCTGCTGAATTGGGTATCTCGATTATTTCTTCTGTCTCGAATGTCTTCAAACTAATTCTCGCAATACGTGGTGTATTATTTTCATTGATGAAAACCCATCTACCATCAACCACACCATTTGTCTGAGAGATGTCTGGGTGGTGAGAGTCTCCCCAAGGCACAAAACCATGAGACGTATTCAGCAGAGGTTTTGTTTCTTCATTGTAGCCATACCCCTTTTCAGGATCTTGCGAAAAAACAGGAATTACTCTAAATAAACGACCCGATGGTAAACCATATACCGCTAGTTGACCACTAAAACCACCAGAGATAAAGGCATAGAATTCATCGTATTCACCTGGCGCAACGAAAGCTGCTTGGGCAGCTGAATTGGACAATGCACTACCGCCACTTTTTTTGTCGGTCGGAGGCCCGCAACTTACCATATAGATGGAAGCTACAACCAACATCACTAGACCTAGAATGTATTTTTTCATTTTGTTGTATTTTTTTTAAAAAATTGGGTTTATTCTTTTGTTCGGAAGTATTCTAGTATGCTTCTAGCTTCCTCCTCTGTTAAGTTTTGATTGGCCATTGGTGCGCTATACTCTTCCAATAGTTTTCTAGCAATTGGATCCTTTTCAACCATCTCTTCAGGATTTAGAATCATATTCATAATCCATTCGGGACTTCTTCTAGTTATAACCCCTTGTAAAGGTGGGCCTACTAAGCGCTTTTTGAATTTATGGCAGGCAGTACAGCCTTTTTCTTTATAGACTTCATGACCCTTTTCCACTAATTTAGCATCTAAGTCTCCAAGGGTAATAGAGCTCACTGGACCGATACCTTTGTTGGACATCGGATCTGCATTGGTTGTTTCGGCAGGTTTTACTTCTTCTTTTTTGACCTCTTTTTTAGGGGTGTTAGAAGTAGTTGTCTTGGGTTTGTTATCATCTCCTCCACAACTAGCAAGGAAAGCGATCAACATGATTGGAACTAAAAATTTCAAATTCATTTTTTTTGTTTGAAAGGTTAAAAAGACTGTTTTTTTTTGAGTTAATCATTTATTTTTTGGGAGATATAATGTTATCCACGACAACGACAACGCCATTTGAAGCTCTGACTTCGCCAAGTACTTTAGCTCCTTCGACATAAATGTCATCTCCTTTCATCGTAATAGCTAAGTAATCTCCAGCAGCGGTATAGACTTTTCTGCCTTTTTTTGCTTCTTTTTTAAGTTGCTTTATATCAAAAGTGCCTGGAGCAGCATGGCTAGTCAAGATACCTGTTAGCTTGGCTTTGTTTTCTGGTTTTACTAATTCTTCTACGGTTCCTGCTGGTAGCTTATCAAAAGCAGCATTTGTAGGAGCAAAGACTGTCAAAGGTCCTGCATTAACTAGGATGTGTTCAATTCCCGCAGCTTGAACCGCAGCGACCAATGTTGTATGGTCTTTAGAGCCGATAGCAATTTTTAGGATTGAGTTGGCATCATCTTTAACACTCGCTTGACCTTTGGGCGTGTTGTTCGCTAGCTCTGAAGTGGCTGATGTTGTTGAAGAAGTGGTGGTTGTAGCTGCATTGTCATTTTGACTGCAAGCTGATAGTGTAAGTACGACCAATAAGGCAAGAAAGAGTGTGCGCATGATACTTTGAGTTTAGGTGATTTTAAAGAGGATATATTTATCCCTTTTGCATCACAAAAGAACAAAGAAAATGCCCCAAAACAGGTGATGAAAGTCATCTGTTGGGGTGATTGTTATCTGTTTTGGATTTCTACCTATTTTGTTCAAGAGTAGATCCTATCTTTGCGATTCAAAAGAACAGTTGTTATGGTTCATTTAAGATTCTTACTAGTTTTAATAGGTGTCAGTTTATTTGCTTCTTGCGAAGAAACAAAGCCTCAAAAAGAAAAAGTAAACCCGGTAAATACTACCATCCAGCCGAAATCTTCCAATAACTGTACTTATGGGGTTCGGAAGTCTGGGGTTATGCTGCGTTGGTTAGCCTTCAAAACAACGGAACGAATTGGCGTGAGTGGAACTTTTGGAGATGTTAGAATAAAATCGAATCAAGTTTCTCCTTCGCTGCAAGCGCTCTTTGAATCTGTCTCTTTTGAAATAGATACCAAAACAATTCTTTCGAATGATGACGGTAGGGATAAGAAGATAATTCATTTCTTTTTTGAAAAATTAGTAAATGGAAATGTTATTTCTGGAAGCGTGAAGTCCGTTGATGTACCGAATAAAAAAGGAATTTTTACGGTTGAAATGAATGGCATGTCTCATGATATGCCCTTTAATTTTACGCAAGAAAAGAAAGAGCTAATAGTGACGGCCTTTATGGATGTAAATAAGTGGTCTGCACAGGAGGCTCTTGCAGCTATTAATATGGCCTGTGAGGAGAAGCATAAAGGTAAAGACGGAATATCAAAAACTTGGCCAGATGTTAATATTGATATTCGTATCCCATTGGCCTTAAACTGTAAGTGATTATGTTTTCAAATGCTACGAAATATGCTATCCGTACAGTTTTACTTTTAGCTTCAAAGTCAAAAATAAAAAATAAAAATTATATAGCATCAGACATCGCTTCTGAATTAGATATCCCACAACCATTCTTGAGTAAAATACTCCAGAAGTTAGTAAGAGCAAAGATCGTTTCCTCTTCTAAAGGAAGGGGTGGGGGCTTCTATTTGACTAAAGCTAATTTGAATAAAAGCCTATTAGATATTATTATTTGCATCGAGGGAGTTAATGTTTTAAATGAATGTCTTTTGGGGCAACCCACTTGCTCTGATGAGCATCCATGCCCGTTGCATCATTATTATAAAGATGTAAAAAAGGATTTGCAAAAAGTCATTTCAGACTTTTCTGTAGAAAACCTTGCGGACGAAATGTTTGGGGTTATTGGATAGCTTACGCAAAAAAATACCTTTGATTAAGCCCTGTAATAAATCTTTGTTATGAAACAGGCGCATCCCAACCCATCGTCCGTTTTATCGCTTTTTTCCAGCCCGCATAAAGTTTTGTTCTTGTCTCGTCCTCCATTTTGGGTTCAAATCGCCGGTCAATTATTTTATTAGCTAAAATATCTTCTTTCTTCCAAAGTCCAATCGCAATTCCAGCCAAATAGGCAGCACCCAAAGCAGTAGATTCTACATTTTTTGGACGTTCGATTGGGGTGTTTAGGATGTCCGCTTGAAATTGCATTAGAACGTTGTTTGCGCAAGCACCTCCATCTACTTTCAATGTCAAAAGTGGTGTTTGGGAGTCTTCTTGCATGGCATCAATTAGGTCTTTTGTCTGATAAGCAAGTGATTGTAAAGTTGCTTTTACCAAATGATTTCTACCCGTATCTCGAGTCAAACCAAAAATAGCTCCCTTGGCATACATGTCCCAATAAGGTGCACCTAGCCCAGCAAAAGCGGGTACCACATAAACAGGATTGTCACCGGTGACTTCTTGCGAAATGGCTTCACTGTCTTTGGCATGTTCTAACAGTCCAAGCCCATCTCGCAACCATTGAATCGCTGCTCCTGCAATAAAAACACTCCCTTCTAATGCGTAATAAACTTGGTCATCAATCCCCCAAGCAATCGTGGTCAATAGGCCATTTTGCGAAAGCTGCATCTCCGTACCCGTGTTCATCAAAAGGAAGCATCCCGTTCCATATGTGTTTTTGGCTTCGCCTTTATTGAAACAAGATTGCCCAAATAGTGCTGCTTGTTGGTCTCCAGCTATTCCGGCAATCGGGATACGGTGTCCATCTACCATATAATTTCCAAAGTGATAACTAGAAGGCTTGGCATCGGGCAATACGCTCCTAGGAATATTTAATTCTTGTAA